>NZ_JBEOYB010000100.1:0-20396 GCF_040296845.1 Streptomyces sp. NPDC001985 | reverse complement strand
GTCTGTGGCTCGCGGAGGCTCATCCCGCACCTGCGGGGCCCTGGCTGGACTGGAGGCGCGGCGGCTCCATCGCGGTACTGACCCACTCCTCGGCGGTTCACCAGGTGGCACGCACCTGGCGGATGATCCGGCGGCGCAGCCGTACCCTTCGGCTGCCGTTCCGGTGCAGCGTCAGTCGGTCCAACTCCCAGTGTCCGTACTCGGCGTGGTCGGTCAGCAGACGCGTCGCCTCCGCGCGGGAGACCCCGCGAGGCACATACACATCGACAAATTCGTATTCCGGCATCGCATCTATTGTGCGGGCACCGGCCCGGTACGGATAGCGTCTGCACTATGTCTGATGCTGCGCCGCCCACCGCTGACGAGGTACGTGCCGCCGCCGAGGCGGTCAAAGCCGCACTGGACCGCCACCTCGCGGCGGTCGAGAACCGCACGGGAGAGGACGACCCGGCCGTCTACGACGCGTTCAACGCCCTGGCCGTCGCGGCGGAGGCCTACGACGAACGCCTCTACGACCGCTATGACGAAGTCACCCCCTTCGAGATCCCCGGAGCCGATGAATCGCTCCCGGCGTACGGGGGCCCGGAGGAACCCAACGCCCTCAGTGTGCTGATCCGCCGCGACTACGCGGTGGTGGAGCCGGGGCGGCTGCTCTCCCAGGCCCGGCGCATCGCCGACCTCGATCCCGACGAGGACGCGCCGGAGCGCTCCCGGACCGCCGCCACCCGGGTGCACGCGGCGCTCGGTCTGGTCTTCGGCGAGTACGAACCGGACGAGATCGCCTCCCGGCACAAGGAATTCGGACTGGAGGAGGGCGACTCCACCCTCTGGGTCTCGGCCCTGGACGATCTCGCCGACCCGGGGGAGTGGCTCAGCGCGCCCTTCGAGACGGCCGACCCGCAGCGGGTGGTCATCCGCTTCGACGTCAGCTCCGTCTTCGACGAGGACGAGCTGGACGAGCTGGTGGAGGACGTGGAGGAGCTGGACGACGTCGACGAGCCGGAGCGCTGAGCACGGCACACCGACGGCCCGCCGCCCGGACCGGAAAGGTCCGGGCGGCGGGCCGTCCGCCGTCCCGTCCCTCACCCGGCGGGGGTGAGCAGCCCTTCGAGGAGGGGGCGCAGCCGGGTCGTCCGCTCCTGGGCGGGGATCTCCGCGACCGCGCGCGGCAGCGCCTGGTCCACCCCGCGCACCACGGACAGATGACGCTCGCCCCGGCCGAACGCCGTGTACACCCAGGGGCGGCTCAGGCCCCGCGCGGCATCCCCCGGAAGCACCACGACCGCCGCCGGCCAGCGCATCCCCGCCGCCTGGTGCGCGGTCAGCGCCCAGCCGTGCCGCAGCGCGGGCTCGACCCGCTCCCTGGGCACGGTCACCTCGGTCCCCTCGCAGTCCAGCCGCAGCCCCGCGGCGTCCGCCGAGACCACGGTGCCCGGCACGGTCCGGCCGGGCGCCGGGGTGTACGCCACCCGGTCGCCCGGGTCGAAGCCGCCGAACCGGCCAGGGCCGGGGTTCAGCCGCTGCTTCAGCGCCGCGTTGAGCGCGCGGGTGCCCGCGGAACCGCCATGGCCCACGGTGATCACCTGGGTCTGTTCGGTGGGCACCCCGATCGCCCGGGGCACCGAGTCGGCGACGAGCTGCACCGTGCGGTGCACGGCCTCGCCCGCGTCCCGTACCGGCACGATGACGACTTCCTTGCCGGGGGCCGCCACCCGGTTCAGCTCACCGATGCCGATGCCCGACACCAGCTCGCCGATCGGGCCGGGGTCCGGGGTCCGGGAGACCACCCCCGGGCAGACCCGGGCCGCCAGCAGATCCGCGAAGACCCGCCCGGCACCCGCCGAGCCCAGCTGGCCCGGGTCGCCGCTGAGCACCAGCCGCGAACCGTCCGGCAGCGACTCCACCAGCATCGCCGCGCTCTCCACATCGAGCAGCGGCCCGTCCAGCACCACCAGCAGATCGAGCGCGAGCGCGCCGTCCCCGTCCCGGCCGGGGCCCTCGGCGCCCGAGAGCAGCCCGGCCACCGTGACCGCCGACGGCCCGGCCGCCCGGCGGCTCCGGGAGCTGTGGACCGCGACGACGGTACGGAGCCCGAGCGCCGCGCCCGCCTCGGCGAGCGCGACCGGCTCGGCCCGGGCCGCCTCGCCGCCGGTGTGGGTCACCAGTCCGCTCGCGGCGACCGCCCGGACCAGTTCGGTGGGGTCCGCGGATGCCCACCGGTCGTCCGCGCCCGAACGGGCGAGCCGGGCCAGACCGTCCGCGAGGCTCTCCTCGGCCATCGCGTAGCGGTCGAGCCCCAGCAGCACCGGACCGCCCCCGGCGGCCGGCGCCTCGTCGGCCGGCTCCCCGGTGCCGGTCTCCCCGCCGGCTGCCTCCCCGGTCTCCTCCGCCTGTTCGGTCTCGTCCGTCTGTCCGGTCTCGCCGGTCTCGACGGGGCCGTCCTGGAACAGCAGGACGGCTCCGTCGGCCACCGCCTGCTCCAGCGCTCCGTCCGGGTCGGGCACCGAGCGCTCGGCCAGTGCGCCGCGCACCGACGACGACTCCAGCGCGGTGTGACCCCGCAGCGCCGCCTGCTCCAGGTGCCAGGCGACCAGCGCCGACGTCCGACGCTCGTCACCCGGGCCGCACTCGCCGCCGAGCAGCGCGCGGGCGAAGCCGTCGGCCTGTTCGGGCCGCACCCCGGGGACGGAGAGCAGCAGCCAGGGGTCCGCCCGCAGGGCCTGGGCGGCCTGCTCGCCGAGCGTCTCGGCCGCCGGGGCCGCCAGCGCCTCGGGCGCGCCGCCCTCGGCGAGCACTGCCCGTACCCCCGTGACGGTCTCCGGCGCGGTCGCCGGGCCGGAGACCGACTCCGGCGCGGCGGCGGGCGGGCGCACCGGCCGCGCCCTCTGCTCCGGGGGCGCGGCGGGCGCGGGGGTGCCCTGGAAGACGGTGGGCGGCTTCTCGCCGCTCTCGACCGCGCGCACCGCCGCGAGCAGCTCGGCCGCCGTGCCGCTGAGCTTGGCCCCGCTCGCCACCGGCCCGGACTTCTCGGCCTTCCGGCGCTCGATCCGTGCCCGTGTCTCGCGCTGCGCGGCGATCTCCGCCTCGGTCTCGCTCAGCGCGGCGGCGGCCACGCTCTCCTCCGCCGCGCTGTCCGAACCGCCGGAGCCGTCCCCGTCGGCTGCGTCGGCCCCGTGGGCCTCGCCGGTCGGGTTCTCCGCGCCGCTTCCGTGGGCCTCGCCGGTCCGGTCCTCCGTGCCCTCCGCGCCCCCTGTGCCCTCCGCGCCCCCTGTGCCCTCCGCGCCGGCCGGCGCGGACGCGCCGCTCCCGTCGGCCCCGTGCGCGCCCGCCTCCGGCGCGGTGCCATCGGCCGGGCCGGCCTCGCCCTCCCCGGGGGCCGGGGCGGCATCCGCGCCGCTCCCCGCCGCTCCGGGCGCGGCCGTCCCCGCGCCCGGGTCCGGTGCCGGCGGGGCCGCCGCCCCCTTTGTCCCCTCGGGCTCGCGGTCATCGGCGGCGGTGGCGGCCGGGGGTTCGGGGTTCGGCCCCCGGGAAGACGCGGTCACAGCGTGCTCCAGTCCTGATCGGGATAGCGGTGCACGGGCGCCGACACATCGTCCAGCGCCCGGCAGATCTCGTCCGGAAGCGTAAGCGCCTCCACTGACAGTGCCGCCATCAGCTGCTGCGCGTTGCGCGCGCCGATGACGGGGGCGACCACCCCGGGGCGGTCCCGCACCCAGGCCAGGGCCACCTGGAGCGGCGTCGTCGCCAGCCCGTCGGCCGCCGTCAGCACCGCGTCCACGATGCCGTCGGCCGTCTCGTCGAGATACGGCTCCACGAAGGGGCCCAGCAGCTCGGACGCGCCCCGGGAGCCCGACGGTGTGCCGTGCCGGTACTTGCCGGTGAGCACGCCCCGGCCCAGCGGCGACGACGGCAGCAGGCCGATCCCCAGATCGAGGGCGGCGGGCAGCACCTCCCGCTCCACCCCGCGCTGGAGGAGCGAGTACTCCATCTGTGTGCTGGCCAGACGGGTGCGCACCCCGGGCGCCGCCAGCTGCCAGGTCGCCGCCTTGGCCAGCTGCCAGCCGCAGAAGTTGGACACCCCCGCGTAGCGGGCCCGGCCGCTGCTCACCGCGATGTCGAGCGCCTGGAGGGTCTCGTCCAGCGGGGTCCGCGGATCGTAGGCGTGGACCTGCCAGAGGTCCACGTAGTCCGTGCCCAGCCGGGCCAGCGAGCCGTCCAGCGAGGCCAGCAGATGCCCGCGCGAGCCGTCGAACCGGCGGTCAGGGTCGGGCACACTGCCCGCCTTCGTCGCTATCACCAGATCCCGCCGCGGCACCAGCCGCTCCACCAACTGCCCCAGCAGATACTCCGCGTCCCCGCCCCCGTAGACATCGGCGGTGTCGACCAGGGTCCCTCCGGCCTCCCAGAACGCCTTGAGCTGATCCGCCGCGTCGTGCTCATCGGTGTCCCGGCCCCAGGTCAGGGTGCCGAGACCGATCCGGGACACGCGCAGGCCGGTGCGGCCGAGATGCCTCTGCTCCATGACCGCTGAGGTTACTGGCCAGGGGCCCGCGCCGAGAGGGCCTGTGGACAACCTCCGGCGGGGGCGGGGGCCCTGACGGATCGCGGTCACCCGCGCTAGAGTCCCCGGAACACGGACGTTACTGATCAGTAAGAGGGAGCGGTTATGCGGCTCGGCATCAACCTCGGCTACTGGGGCGCGGGGATGGACAGCGACAATCTCGCGGTCGCCCAGGAGGCCGACAGGCTCGGCTACGACGTCTGCTGGGCGGCGGAGGCGTACGGCTCCGACGCCCCCACCGTCCTGGCCTGGGTCGCCGCCCGGACGGAGCGGATCGACGTCGGCTCCGCGATCATGCAGATCCCGGCCCGCCAGCCCGCCATGACCGCGATGACCGCCGCCACCCTCGACTCCCTCTCCGGCGGACGCTTCCGGCTCGGCCTCGGCGTCTCGGGACCCCAGGTCTCCGAGGGCTGGTACGGGGTGAAGTTCGACAAGCCGCTCGCCCGCACCCGTGAGTACGTCGAGATCATCCGCCGTGCCATGACCCGGGAGCGCCTCTCCCACCAGGGCGAGCACTGGACCCTCCCGCTGCCGGACGGCCCCGGGAAGCCCCTGAAGCTCACCGTCCACCCCCAGCGCGAGCACATCCCCCTCTACATCGCCGCGATCGGCCCCAAGAACCTGGAGCAGACCGGTGAGATCGCCGACGGCGCGCTGCTGATCTTCCCCTCCGCCGAGCATCTGGAGTCCACCGCGATCCAGTATCTGCGCGCGGGCCGGGAGAAGGCCGGGAAGACCATGGAGGGCTTCGACGTCTGTCCCACCCTGCCGCTGGCCGTGGGCGAGGACACCGACGCGCTCGCGGATCTGTTCCGCCCGTACACCGCCCTCTACGTCGGCGGCATGGGCAGCCGCAAGCAGAACTTCTACAACCAGCTCGCGCGGCGCATGGGGTACGAGAAGGAGGCCACCGAGATCCAGGACAAGTACCTCGCCGGTGACAAGAAGGGCGCGGCGGCGGCCGTCCCCGGACGGCTGATCGACTCCACCACCCTCCTCGGCTCCGTCGAGCGGATCGCCGACCGGATGCGGGAGTACGCGGCGGCCGGGGTCACCACCCTCACCCTCGCCCCGGCCGGCTTCACCCTGGAGGAGCGCCTCACCGCACTGCGCGCGGGCACCGAGGCCCTGGAGCGCGCCGGGCTCGCCTGACCGCCCCCCGCCCCGGTCCGGCCCGTGCCCGCCCGCCGGCCCGGACCGGGGCCGTACCACCGCGAATGTCGCCCGTTCGGGGCGTTTGCGGGCCCCAGCTGTTGCCCCCACCCGTCCACCGCGTGTGACGCTGTCACCGGGGTGCCCTCAGGAGGTGGCAGTGATGCTCTCGGCCCGGAGCCTGTTCCAGGAAATCATCGACCACGACGACGCCTACCGGCTCTTCTGCTCCATCGCGGCCAGCGGCGAGTCCCAGGGCGGCTGGGAGAACGGCCGGATCGCCGCCCTGGTGCCCGAGGGCATGCGCGCTCTCGCACCGAGGATCAGCCGGCACGGGGCCGACGAGGACAAGCACGGCCGGATCTTCAACGCGCTGCTGCGCAAGCGCGGTCTCGAACCGGTCCCGGTCCCGCCCGAGGCGGACTACACCATGCTCCTGGAGCGCCAGGGCATCGGCCTCACCCACGAGAAGCTGCGCCGCGACGAACCCCTCACCGAGGAGGACATCGTCGTCTACCTCGCGCACAGCCGGGTCACCGAACAGCGCGCCGCCGACCAGATGGACATGCTGGTCCGGCACTTCGGCGACCACCCCGAGGTCGGCAAGGCCATCCGGATGATCGCCCATGACGAGGAGAACCACCTCGCCTACTGCCACGAGGAGCTGCTGAGCCTCGCCGCCGCCGGGCACGGCCGCACCATCCACCGCGTCCTGCGCCGGAGCGCCCTCGCCGAGATCCGGGTCTACCGCGAGGTGAGCCTCGCCGTCATGGACCACATGGGCCGGCTGCTGCACTGGCCCGCCGCCAAGTCCGCGCTCCTCGCCACCGGCATCCGGGGGCTCTACGGATACGAGCGGCTGGGCGGCTGGCACCGGATGATCTCGCTCGCCATGCCCGAGCGGCGCGGCGCCCTCGACGGCCCGCCGATCCCCGCGCACGCCTTCTGAGATCCCCGGCCGGCCGGGGATCTCAGAGCCAGCCCCGCCGCTTGAACAGCCGGAACAGGCCATAGACCGCGCCCACCATCACCACCAGAACGGCGGGATACCCCCCGACCCACCGCAGCTCCGGCATGTGCTCGAAGTTCATGCCGTAGATCCCCGCCACCATCGTCGGGACCGCCGCCATCGCCGCCCACGCCGAGATCTTGCGCATGTCGTCGTTCTGCCGCACCCCCTGCTGGGCCAGATGTGCCGCCAGGATGTCCGACAGCAGCCGGTCCAACGCGTCCACCTGCTCGTTCGCCCGGGTCAGATGGTCGCTGACATCGCGGAAGAACGGCTGTGACCGCTCACTGACGAACGGCACCCCGGCGCTCGCCAGCCGGGTCATCGGCCCCGCCAGCGGACCGGTCGCCCGCCGGAACTCCAGCAGCTGCCGCTTGAAGACATAGATCCGTGCCGCCGTCGGGGTGCGCGCCGGGCCAGGACTCGCCGACCCGCCGGGGGCGAAGACATCCGCCTCCATCTCCTCCAGGTCCACCTGGAGCTCCTCCGCCACCTCGATGTAGTGGTCGACCACCGCGTCACTGATCGCGTACAGCACCGCCGTCGGCCCGTGCGCCAGCACCTCGGGCTCGGCCTCCAGCCGGGTGCGCACGGCGGCCAGCGGCGCGCCCTCGCCGTGCCGGACGGTCACCACGAACGAGTCGCCGATGAAGAGCATCAGCTCTCCCGTGGAGACCGTGTCGCTCCGGGGCTCGTACACCACCGGTTTGAGGACCACGAACAGCGAGTCGTCGTACACCTCCAGCTTGGGGCGCTGATGGGCCCGCAGCGCGTCCTCCACCGCCAGCGGATGGAGCCCGAACTCCGACTTGACCAGCTCGAACTCCTCCTCTGTCGGCTCGTGCATCCCGATCCAGAGGAAGGCGTCACCGCGCTCCCTGGCCAGGGCGAGCGCGTCGGACAGGTCGCCTGGACCCTCGGTGCGGTGTCCGTCCCGGTAGATGGCGCAGTCCACGATCACAGCGCGCATTCTCCCGCCCGCGCCACCCCGGCGCACCCCAGGGCGTGCGGCGCCCTAGGCTTGCGGACATGGCCACGCTGATCCTGGTACGTCACGGACGCTCGACCGCCAACACCGCCGGGCTGCTCGCCGGCTGGACCCCGGGCGTGCACCTCGACGAGCGGGGCGCCCAGCAGGCCGCCTCGCTCCCCGGGCGCCTCGCGGGGGTGCCCCTCGCCGCCGTGGTCAGCAGCCCGCTGGAGCGGTGCGTACAGACGGTTCAGCCGCTGCTGGACGCCCGGCCGGGCCTCTCGCTCCGCACCGACGAGCGGATCGGCGAGTGCGACTACGGCGACTGGTCGGGCCGCAAGCTGGCGGAGCTGGCCGGCGAGCCGCTGATGGAGGTCGTCCAGCAGCACCCCTCGGCGGCGGCGTTCCCCGGCGGCGAGTCGATGCGGGCCATGCAGGCCCGCGCCGTGGACGCCGTGCGCGACTGGAACGCCCGGATCGACGCCGAGCACGGCGAGGACGCCGTCTACGCCATGTGTTCCCACGGGGACATCATCAAGTCGCTCATCGCCGACGCGCTCGGTATGCATCTCGATCTCTTCCAGCGAATCCATGTGGAACCGTGTTCCGTGACAGCGGTGCGTTACACCCGTACCCGCCCATTTCTTCTGCGTCTGGGCGACACCGGGGACCTCGCGTCGCTGGCCCCGCGCGGCGCTGGCGACCAGGGCGGCGAGGGGAACGCGGTCGTGGGCGGCGGCGCGGGCGCACCGTGATCGCCCGGCGCAGTAGGGTGGACGCGCCGAAACCCCGCAGGCCCGCCCAGGCCGTTTCCGGGTCTGTCGTTCCCGAGTCTGTCGTTCCCGAGTCTTGAGGGAGAGAGCGTGTCCCGTCAGGTGTTCCTCTACGACCCACCGGACCGGTTCGTGGCCGGTACGGTCGGGCTGCCTGGACGCCGTACGTTCTTCCTCCAGGCGTCGGCCGCAGGGCGTGTCACCAGCGTGGCGCTGGAGAAGACGCAGGTGGCAGCGCTCGCCGAGCGGATCGACGAGCTGCTCGACGAGGTCGTGCGCCGCACCGGCGGCAACGCCCCGGTGCCCGCCATGGCGCCCGCCGATGTCGCGGACACCGCCCCGCTCGACGCGCCGGTCGAGGAGGAGTTCCGGGTCGGCACCATGGCGCTGGCCTGGGACGGCGAGGAACAGCGCATGATCGTCGAGGCACAGGCGCTGGTCGAGCTGGAGGCGGACTCCGAGGAGGACCTCGCCGACGCCGAGGAGCGGCTCCTCCAGGACGAGGAGAACGGCCCGCCGATGCTGCGGGTCCGGCTGACCGGCGCCCAGGCGAGGGCCTTCGCCAAGCGCGCGCTGGACGTGGTGAACGCCGGCCGGCCGCCCTGCCCGCTGTGCAGCCTGCCGCTCGATCCGGAAGGACATGTATGCCCGCGCCAGAACGGATACCGACGGGGGGCGTGACCTCGCTGGACCTGCTCGCGCGGGGCGAGCTGACCGTGCGCGGCCGGGTCCGTGAGGCCTCCAACGCGGTGCTGTTCTGCTCCGTCTCGTACGAGGGGGAGGAGGCGTCCTGTGTCTACAAGCCGGTCGCCGGCGAGCGCCCCCTGTGGGACTTCCCCGACGGGACGCTCGCCCAGCGCGAGGTGGCGGCCTACGAGATCTCCGAGGCGCTCGGCTGGCATCTGGTGCCGCCCACGGTGCTGCGCGAGGGCCCCTACGGCGAGGGCATGGTCCAGCTCTGGATCGAGGCCGACCCCGCCGCCTCCCTGCTGGCGCTGGTGGAGGACGAGGAGCCGGGGGACGGCTGGAAAGCGGTCGGTCTCGCGGAGGTGGGGGAGGGGCGCACGGCGCTGCTGGTCCACGCCGACGACACCCGGCTGCGGAGGCTGGCGGTCCTCGACGCGGTGATCAACAACGGGGACCGCAAGGGCGGGCATCTGCTGCCCGCGCCGGACGGGGTGCTCTACGCCATCGACCACGGTGTCACCTTCCACGCGGACGACAAGCTGAGGACCCTGCTGTGGGGTTGGGCGGGGGAGCCTCTTCCGGAGGAGGCCCTGGCGGCCCTCGGGACGCTCTCCGGCGCCCTGGCGGACGGTGGCCCGCTCGTCACCCGGCTGGCCCAGTTGCTGACCCCCGCCGAAGTGGGGGCGGTACGGGCACGGGTGGCGGCCCTGCGGAGTGCCGGGGTCCACCCGGCGCCGTCCGGTGAGTGGCCGGCGATCCCCTGGCCTCCCGTCTGAGTCCGGGGCCGCCCGGGTGCGCCCGGGTCGTCCCGCCGGCCCCGGGTCGCCCGGCTTTCGCCGGTCGCTGTCCCCGGCCGCTGTCGCCGCGCGAGAGCACGGCGCGTGACGGAAGCGCGGGAAGTGCCGGGAGCGCGAGAAGCACGGAATCCGGCATTCCGAGCCCAGTCGCTGCTTCCCGCACATATACGTGTCACTCCGCAAGACCGCGTAACCGGCCAACCGGCGTGATCCGGTTCGTAAACGGATCAGTCATCCGGTTAGTCTCAAGGCATGCATGCCTGGCCCGCTTCTGAGGTCCCCGCCCTGCCCGGCAAGGGCCGCGACCTCCGGATCCACGACACCGCGACCGGTGGGTCCCTGACCCTCGACCCCGGTCCCGTCGCCCGTATCTATGTCTGCGGCATCACGCCGTACGACGCGACCCACATCGGTCACGCGGCGACCTACAACGCGTTCGACCTCGTTCAGCGCGTGTGGCTCGACACCAAGCGGCAGGTTCACTACGTCCAGAACGTCACCGACGTCGATGATCCGCTGCTGGAGCGCGCCATCCGCGACGGAGAGGACTGGACCTCGCTCGCCGAGCGCGAGACCGCCCTCTTCCGCGAGGACATGACCGCGCTGCGGATGCTGCCGCCGCGGCACTACATCGGCGCCGTCGAGGCGATACCCGGCATCGTCCCGCTCGTCGAGCGGCTCCGCGACGCCGGGGCCGCGTACGAACTCGACGGCGATGTCTACTTCTCGGTCGAGGCGGACCCGCGCTTCGGCGAGGTCTCCCATCTGGACGCCGAGGCCATGCGGCTGCTCTCCGCCGAGCGCGGCGGCGACCCCGAGCGGCCCGGCAAGAAGAACCCGCTCGACCCGATGCTGTGGATGGCCGCCCGCGACGGCGAGCCGGACTGGGACGGCGGCAGCCTCGGCCGCGGCCGGCCCGGCTGGCACATCGAGTGTGTGGCCATCGCCCTCGATCACCTCGGGATGGGTTTCGACATCCAGGGCGGCGGCTCGGACCTGATCTTCCCGCACCACGAGATGGGCGCGTCCCACGCCCAGGCGCTCACCGGTGAGCACCCCTTCGCCCGGGCGTACGTCCACGCCGGGATGGTCGCGCTCGACGGCGAGAAGATGTCCAAGTCGAAGGGCAATCTGGTCTTCGTCTCCACCCTGCGCCGCGAGGGCGTCGACCCGGCCGCCATCCGGCTCGCGCTGCTCTCCCGCCACTACCGGGCCGACTGGGAGTGGACCGACCAGGTGCTCCAGGAGGCCGTGGAGCGGCTCGAACGCTGGCGCGCGGCCGTCTCCCGGCCGGACGGTCCGTCCGCGGACACCCTGGTGGAGGAGGTCCGCTCGGCCCTCGCCGACGACCTCGACGCCCCGGCCGCACTCGCCGCCGTCGACCGCTGGGCCGAGCGGCAGAGCACCGGGGGCGGTACGGACGAGGGCGCGCCCGGTCTGGTCTCCCGCACCGTCGACGCGCTGCTGGGCGTGGCCCTCTGACGAGCTGACCGATGCCGGGCGGGGCGCCCCCGCCCGGCATGAGACGGACGGACGGCGGGGCGGTGTCCACCAGGACACCGCCCCGCCTTCACGCCTGCCACCGGGTCACTTCCCCGGAGAGCCCTGCCCTTCGCCTTCGCCGTCACTCCCGCTGCCGCTGCCGCCGCTGTCGCCGGTGCCGCTGCCGCTGTCGCAGCCGTCGCCGTTGCTGTCCTCCGGCTGAGCCGCCGCCCCGGGACCGGCCTTCGGGCCCCGACCGCGCCCCCGGCCCTTGACCGGGCCCGGCTCGGGAGCCGCCTCGGCCCCGGCCTCCCCACCGGACTCCTGCTCCCGCGTCTCCGGCTCCCGCGTCTCCTGCTCCCGTGCCTCCGGCTCCGGGCGCTGATCCGGACGCGGCGGTTTCGGCGGCCGGTTCAGCCCGCCCCCGGGGTCGCGCAGATACGCTCCCCCCTCACCGCCGTCGGTCGCGACCCCCGGGCCGGGGCCCGGACCCGGACCGCCGTCCCGGCGCCGCAGATAGCGCTCGAACTCCCGGGCGATGGCCTCGCCCGACGCCTCCGGCAGCTCCGCGGTGTCCCGTGCCTCCTCCAGCGTCTGGACGTACTCCGCCACCTCGCTGTCCTCGGCGGCCAGTTGATCGACCCCGAGCTGCCACGCACGGGCGTCCTCCGCCAGCTCTCCCAGCGGAATCCGCAGCCCGATCAGATCCTCCAGCCGGTTCAGCAGCGCCAGCGTCGCCTTGGGGTTGGGCGGCTGCGACACATAGTGCGGCACCGCCGCCCACAGACTCACCGCGGGCACCCCGGCGTGGGTGCACGCCTCCTGGAGAATCCCGACGATCCCGGTGGGACCCTCGTACCGGGTCTCCTCCAGGTCCATGGTTCTCGCCAGATCCGGGTCCGATGTGATGCCGCTCACCGGCACCGGCCGGGTGTGCGGGGTGTCCCCGAGCAGCGCGCCCAGGATCACCACCATCTCCACCCCCAGCTCATGGGCGAATCCGAGGATCTCATTGCAGAACGACCGCCAGCGCATGGACGGTTCTATGCCGCGCACCAACACCAGGTCACGTGGCTTCTCGCCGCCGACCCGGACCACGGAGAGCCGGGTCGTCGGCCAGATGATCTTCCGTACTCCGCCGTCCAGCCACACCGTGGGCCGATTGACCTGGAAGTCGTAGTAGTCCTCGGCGTCCAGCGCCGCGAACACCTCGCCCTTCCATTCCCGGTCCAGGTGTGCGACCGCGGTGGAGGCGGCGTCGCCGGCGTCGTTCCAGCCCTCGAACGCGGCCACCATGACCGGGTCGATCAGCTCGGGTACCCCCTCGAGCTCGATCACCCAGTGCCTCCTTCCGACGTTGCCTTTCGTACGCCCCAACCTTACGGCTTACGAGGTGTCCCACCGCAGCCCTCGTGCACGGGTGGGTGAACTTCGGCGAGACGCCCCCGGTCCGTATCGCTACCCCACTCGCGGGAGGATTCATCCGAGCTGTGCCCCACAACCTTCGCCACGACTCTGGACGCTGGTGCTCGGGCGGCGATATACATCGGATGACCGAGAGATCCGATGTCCTCTCTCCCGGGAGTGCGCCCATGGGACAGACCGTCACGGGGTTAGCGGTCCACGACATCCGCTTCCCCACATCGGAGCGGCTCGACGGCTCCGACGCCATGAACCCGGACCCCGACTACTCCGCCGCCTATGTGGTGCTGACGACCGACACCGGCACCGAGGGACACGGCCTCTGCTTCACCATCGGCCGGGGCAACGAGATCGCCACCGCCGCCGTCGCGGCGCTGCGTCCCCATGTCGTCGGGCGCCCCGCGCCCACCACCCCGGACCGGCTCGCCGCCCTCCACACCGCGTTGACACGGGACTCACAACTGCGCTGGCTCGGACCGGAGAAGGGGGTGACGCACATGGCGGCCGGGGCCGTCGTCAACGCGGCCTGGGACCTCGCGGCCCGCCACGCGGGGCTGCCCGTGTGGGAGTTCCTGGCCGCCATGACCCCCGAGGAGATCGTCTCCCAGGTCGACTTCCGCTATCTCACCGATGTGCTCAGCCGCGAGCGGGCGCTCGCTCTGCTGCGCGCCGCCGAACCCGGCCGCGCCGAGCGCGCCGCACGGCTCCGCGCGCGCGGCTACCCCGCGTACACCACCTCCCCCGGCTGGCTCGGCTACAGCGACGAGAAGCTGGTGGGGCTCGCCAGGGAAGCCGTCGCCGACGGCTTCGGCCAGATCAAACTGAAGGTCGGCGGGGACATCGACGACGACATCAGACGGCTGCGGCTGGCCCGCGCGGCCGTCGGGCCCGATATCCGTATCGCCGTCGACGCCAACCAGCGCTGGGACGTCGACGAGGCCGTGCGCTGGATGACCGCGCTCGCACCCGACCGGCCGTACTGGATCGAGGAGCCCACCAGCCCGGACGACATCCTCGGCCACGCCGCCGTCCGCGCGGGCCAGCCCGTGATGGTCGCCACCGGTGAGCACGCGGCCAACCGGGTCGTGGTCAAGCAGCTGCTCCAGGCCGGTGCGGTGGACTTCCTCCAGATCGACGCCGCCCGGGTCTGCGGGGTCAACGAGAATCTGGCGATCCTGCTGCTCGCCGCGGAGTACGGGGTCCCGGTCTGTCCGCACGCGGGCGGGGTGGGGCTGTGCGAGCTGGTGCAGCACCTCGCGATGTTCGACTACGTCGCCGTCTCCGGCAGCTGGGAGGACCGGGTCATCGAGTACGTCGACCATCTCCACGAGCACTTCACCGATCCGGTGGTCGTCTCGGACGGGCGCTACCGGGCCCCCACCGCCCCCGGGTTCTCCGCCCGGATGCGCCCCGGGTCGATCGCCGCCCACCGCTACCCGGACGGGCCCGTCTGGCGGGCCCGCCGCGCCGCCGGGGAGCCCGCCCCATGAGCGGCCCCGCGCCGGAAGCCGGCCGGGAGACCGGTGGCGAAGCCGTGTTCGACGGGATGAACGCGCTGGTCACCGGCGGTGCCTCCGGAATCGGCGCGGCCGTGGCCCGGCTGCTGCTGCGGCACGGCGCCCGGGTCGCGGTGCTCGACCGGGAGTGCGGGGGAGCGCCCCCGGGGGCGCTCGCCCTCACCGCCGATGTCACCGACGACGCAGCCGTGCGCTCGGCGGTCGACCGGGCCGCCGCCGCGTTCGGCGCCCTGCACACCGTGGTCTCCAACGCGGGCGTCGGCGCGGTGGGCACCGTCGCCGACAACCCCGACGACGAGTGGCGGCACGTCCTCGACGTCAACCTCCTCGGGATGGTCCGGGTCGCCCGGCACGCGCTGCCGCATCTGCGCGCCTCGGCGGCCGAGCGGCCCGGCGCCGTCTCCCTCACCCACACCTGCTCCATCGCCGCGACCGCCGGCCTGCCGCAGCGCGCGCTCTACAGCGCCAGCAAGGGCGCGGTGCTCTCGCTCACCCTGGCCATGGCCGCCGACCACGTCCGCGAGGGCATCCGGGTGAACTGTGTGAACCCGGGGACCGCCGACACCCCGTGGATCGGCCGGCTGCTCGACCGGGCGGCGGACCCGGCGGCCGAGCGCGCGGCCCTGGAGGCCCGCCAGCCCACCGGCCGGCTCGTGGCCGCCGACGAGGTCGCCGCCGCGATCTGCTATCTCGCCTCACCCGCGGCGGCGGCCGTCACCGGGACGGCGCTCGCGGTCGACGGCGGTATGCAGGGACTGCGGCTGCGCCCCGGCGGCTGAGCCGCGAGTCGACCGGCGCGGGCGGACCACCCCCGGGCGGCGGTCGTCACAGGACCGTGCGCAGCCACTGCTCCACGCTCGCCACATGCACGGTCGCCCACGAGCGGGCCGCCTCCGCGTCCCCGTCCCGCAGCGCGCCCAGGATGGCCCGGTGCTCCGCCAGCGTCCGGCTGACCGCGTCCCGCTGGGTCAGCCCGCGCCACACCCGGGCCCGGGTCGTCGGCCCGGAGAGCGAGTCCAGCAGGGAGCAGAGCACCGCGTTCCCCGCGCCCCGCACGATCCGCCGGTGGAACTCCAGGTCCGCGGCCACCAGCTCCGCCACGGACGGCCGCGGCCCCAGCGCGTCCAGCCCCGCCTCCAGCGCGTCCAGTTCGTCCGCGCCGATCCGCACCGCCGCCATCGCGGTCGCGGCCGGCTCCAGAATCCGGCGCACGGCGAGAAACTCCAGCACCGTGTCGTCGCGGTGGAAATCCACCACGAAGCTCAGCGCCTCCAGCAGCAGCTGGGGATCGAGACTCGTCACATAGGTGCCGTCACCCTGGCGGACGTCGAGAATCCGGATCAGCGAGAGCGCCCGGACCGCCTCCCGCAGCGAATTGCGGGACAGCCCCAGCGCGGCGGCGAGTTCGCTCTCCCGGGGCAGCCGCTCCCCGGGGCGCAGGGCACCCGAGACGATCATTTCCTTGATCTTCTCGATGGCTTCGTCGGTGACCGCCATACCGCCCCCTGCCCCCAGGAATCATCCGATGTCTGAGGGTACAACCGAGGGGCGGCCCCCGGACCGGGAACCGCCCCACGCACGGACCTCCGGGGCCCGTGATATGCCGTGCTACTTCCTGTCGCCCAGCAGATCCGTGACCCTGGCCCGGATCTCGTCCGTCGCGAGGCCCCGGATCGTCAGCGTCGTCCGGCGGCGCAGAACGTCGTCGGCCGTCTCGGCCCACTCGTGGTCCCGCGCGTACACGACCTGCGCCCAGATCTCCGGGGCGTCCGGGTGGACGCGCTCGGCCAGCGCCGGGTCGTCGTTGGCGAGGCGCGCGATGTCGAAGGCGAGCGAGCCGTAGTGGGTGGCGAGGTGGCGCGCGGTGTCCGCCGCCATCCTCGGCCCCGGCGTGCCGCCGTCGACGAGCAGCCGGTGGGCCACCGCGTCCGGGTTGGCTATCCCCGGCAGCGGCAGCTTCCTCGGCAGCGAGGACATGGGCTCCATGTCCTCGCCCAGCGGGTGCCCGGGCAGGGCGGCCAGCTTGTTCATCACCGTACGGCCGATGTGGCGGAAGGTCGTCCACTTGCCGCCGGCCACCGACAGCATCCCGCCGCGGCCCTCGGAGACCACCGTCTCCCGCTTCGCCTTCGAGGTGTCGCCGGGACCGCCCGGCAGCACCCGCAGGCCCGCGAAGGAGTAGGTGATCAGGTCCCGCGAGAGCTGCTGGTCCCGGATCGAGAACGCGGCCTCGTCCAGGATCTGCGCGGTGTCCTGCTCGGTCACCGCGACCTCGCCCGGGTCTCCCTCGAACTCCTCGTCCGTGGTGCCGAGCAGCAGCATGTCCTCCCAGGGGAGGGCGAAGGTGATGCGGTACTTGTCGATCGGGGTGGCCAGCGCGGCCTTCCACGGCGAGGTGCGCTTGAGCACCAGGTGCGCGCCCTTGGAGAGACGGATCGAAGGAGCCGCGTTCGGGTCCTCCATCCGGCGCAGGTGGTCCACCCACGGGCCGGTGGCGTTGAGCACCAGCCGGGCACTCATCCCGAACTCCGCACCGTCCGCGCGGTCCTTCAGCTCGGCGCCCGTCACCCGGCCCTTGGTGAACCGCAGCCCGGTCACCTCGGCGTGGTTGAGCACGGTCGCGCCCGCCTCGACGGCCGCGCGGACCGTCATCAGCGCCATCCGGGCGTCGTTCATCTGGTCGTCCCCGTACACGGCGACGGCCTTCAGGTTCTCGGTGCGCAGCTCCGGCACATCGCGCTGCGCCCTGGCCGCGCTGATGACATGGCCGACGCCGTCGCCGAAGGCGGAGAGCGCCGAGTACGCGAACACACCCGCGCCGAGCTTCGCGGCACCGTGCGGTCCGCCCTTGTACACCGGCAGATAGAAGGTGAGCGGGTTGGAGAGGTGGGGGGCCACCTCCCGGGAGACCGCGCGGCGCTCGAAGTGGTTCTCCGCCACCAGCTTCACCGCACCGGTCTGGAGGTAGCGCAGACCGCCGTGGAGCAGCTTGGAGGAGGCGGAGGAGGTGGCGCCGGCGAAGTCACCGGCGTCCACCAGGGCCACCCGCAGCCCGGACTGCGCCGCATGCCAGGCGGTGGAGATGCCCAGGATGCCGCCGCCGATGACCAGGAGGTCGTACGTCGCCTTGGAGAGCTGCTCCCGTGTCTCGGCACGGCTCGGGAGGGAGCCGGATGCCGGGTGCGTCCCGAGGGCCGGGACGCTCTGCGGGGTGGTCATGTCGGTTACTCCTCTTCCTCAAGCCAGCCCATGGTCCGCTCGACGGCCTTGAGCCAGTTCTTGTACTCGCGCTCACGCTGGTCGGCGTCCATGCGCGGGGTCCATTCCGCCGCCCGGCGCCAGTTGGCGCGCAGCGCGTCGGTGTCCGGCCAGAAGCCGACGGCCAGGCCGGCGGCGTAGGCGGCTCCGAGGCAGGTCGTCTCGGCGACCATCGGGCGCACGACCGGTGCGTCCAGGAAGTCCGAGAGCGTCTGCATCAGCAGATTGTTGGAGGTCATGCCGCCGTCGACCTTCAGCGATGTCAGCTCGACGCCGGAGTCCTTCGTCATGGCGTCGGTGATCTCGCGGGTCTGCCAGGCGGTGGCCTCCAGAACGGCGCGGGCGATGTGCGCCTTGGTGACATAGCGGGTGAGACCGGCGATCACCCCGCGGGCGTCGGAGCGCCAGTAGGGGGCGAAGAGGCCGGAGAACGCGGGGACGAAGTACGCGCCGCCGTTGTCCTCGACGGAACTCGCCAGGGTCTCGATCTCGGCCGCGGAGTTGATCAGGCCCATCTGGTCGCGCATCCACTGCACCAGCGAACCGGTGACCGCGATCGAGCCCTCCAGGGCGTAGACCGCCTTCTGGTCGCCGATGCGGTAGCCGACGGTCGTCAGCAGCCCGTTGTAGGAGTTGACGGGCGTCTCGGCGGTGTTCATCAGCATGAAGGTGCCGGTGCCGTACGTCGACTTGGCCTCGCCCTCCGCGAAACAGGTCTGGCCGAAGAGGGCCGCCTGCTGGTCGCCGAGGGCGGAGGCGACGGGGATGCCGTCGAGGATGCCGCCCTTGGCGTGGCCGTACACCTCGGAGGATGAGCGGATCTCGGGCAGCACCGCCGCCGGGACCTCCATGGAGGTGAGGATCTTCTCGTCCCACTTCAGGCTGTAGAGGTTCATCAGCATGGTGCGGGAGGCGTTGGTGACGTCGGTGACGTGCACTCCGCCGTCGGTTCCGCCGGTCAGGTTCCAGATGACCCAGGAGTCCATGGTGCCGAAGAGGATCTCGCCGCGCTCGGCGCGCTCGCGCAGACCGTCCACGTTGTCGAGCAGCCAGCGGACCTTGGGGCCCGCGAAGTAGCTCGCCAGCGGCAGCCCGGTCTCGCGGCGGAAGCGGTCCTGGCCGACGTTGCGGCCCAGCTCCTTGCAGAGCGCGTCGGTGCGGGTGTCCTGCCAGACGATGGCGTTGTGGACGGGCTCACCGGTCTTCTTGTCCCAGAGCAGCGTGGTCTCGCGCTGGTTGGTGATGCCGATCGCCTTGACGTCGGCGGCCGTGATGCCCGCCTTGTCGAGCGCCCCCGCCACGACCTCCTGGACGTTGGTCCAGATCTCGGTGGCGTTGTGCTCGACCCAGCCGGGCCTGGGGAAGATCTGCTCGTGCTCCTTCTGGTCGACCGAGACGATCCGGCCGTCCTTGTCGAAGACGATGCAGCGGCTGGAGGTGGTGCCCTGGTCGATGGCGGCGATGAACGGACCGTGCCCGTGGGAGGACGTCGCCGGGGTGTGTGTGTCGCTCACGGTGTGCTCCTGCTCTGGTCTGTGGGGATACGGCTGTACCTGTGCGGCATACGGTGCGCCGTCAGGCGAACGCGAGGTGATAGATACCCGCGGCGAGCGCTCCGCCGGCCATCGGGCCGACGATCGGAATCCAGGCGTAGCCCCAGTCGGAGCCGCCCTTGTTGGGCAGCGGCAGCAGGGCGTGGACGATACGGGGGCCCAGGTCACGGGCCGGGTTGATGGCGTAGCCGGTCGGGCCGCCCAGCGAGAGGCCGATACCGACCACGACGAAGGAGGTGATCAGACCGCCCAGGATGCTCAGGCCCTTGCCCTCGTCGTTGAGGCCCTGGGTGAGCACGGCGAGCACGAGCACGACGGTGCCCAGGATCTCCGTGGCGAGGTTCTGCCAGACGACGCGGACCTCGGGTCCGGTGGAGAAGATGCCGAGGACCGGGCCGGCCTTGTTGCCGCCGTGCGGGCCCTCGATCGCCTTGTCGGCCGGATCGCCGACGATCTCCGCGTCGGTGAGGTGCGCCTGGAACTGGCCGTAGTAGGCGACCCAGACCAGCGCGGCGCCGATCATCGCGCCGAGGAGCTGACCGGCGAGATAGACGCCGAAGTTGTCCCAGACCCCGTCCTTGAGCGCGATGCCGAGGGTCACCGCCGGGTTGAGGTGGGCACCGGAGAGCGGGCCGCTGATGTAGACGGCCGTCATCACCGCGAAGCCCCACGCGATGGTGATGGCCAGCCATCCGGCGCCGCGCGCCTTGGATTTCTTGAGGGTGACGGCGGCGACCACGCCGCCGCCGAGCAGGATCAGAACGGCTGTTCCGATGATCTCGCCGATAAAGATGTCGGAGCTGGACACCGCGACTCCTTTGTCCTTCGTCCAGGGGAAGGCGGACCCCGGGTCACTCCGGAGGTCCGCGCCCTCAGGTGAGGGCGTTGCCGGCCCTTGGCGCTTGTCACACTCTAACGGGTATCGCCGGTAGGTGTTCGACAATGCCGACCGATGAACGGCAGTTTTATCCCTGGCCAACATGGCGTCAAGGGTCGTTCGACCCCAGAGCCCGATCGTTACGATGATGCGCCAGCGCGCGGGGAACCGCCCGGCGCGGGGACGGCGCGGGGGACGGTCCGGCCCGGCGCGGGGGTACGGGGCGGTGGTGCCGGCCGGTCCGGGCGGGGTGGCGCGGGGGTGCGGCCCCCGGCCCGGTGCCGGGGTGAGGGCCGGTCCGGCGCGGGAGCGCGGACGGTCCGGCGCGGAGGTGG
>NZ_JBEOYB010000099.1:0-21234 GCF_040296845.1 Streptomyces sp. NPDC001985 | reverse complement strand
GGGCGCGGGGGGGGGGGGGGCGGGGGGGGGGGGGGGGGGGGGGGGTGGGGGGGGGGGGGGGGGGGGGGGGGGGGGGGGGGGGGGGGGGGGGGGGGGGGCGCGGGGGGGCCGCCCCCCCCCCGGCCGGTCAGGAGGTGTACTGGCTGCCGAAGCGGTCGCCGGGGGCGGCGGCCATGCCGCCGTCGCTCGCGTGGACGAAGAAGCCGTCCGGGGTGAGGCCCGAGCGGTTGGAGCGGAAGAGCCAGACCATGCCGGTCGACCGGTTCTCGCCCTCGGCGGTGACCGCGAGCTCCCTCCGGCCGTCGCCGTTGAAGTCGACGAGCTTGGTGCGGGAGCCGAAGCGGTCATCCGTCTCCGCCTGGGTGTCCACCCTCTTCGTGTCCTGGGTGAGGCTTCGGGTGCCGGATGTCAGCAGGCCGTGCCTGCTGCCCCGGAGCGTGACCACACCGCCGGCGTTCTTCCTGCCGGCGACGGTCCTGCCCTCGACGCCGATGGCCAGCTCGCCGTAGCCGTCGCCGTTCATGTCGCCGATGGAGAGATCCGATCCGAAGCGCCAGAGGTCCTTGGAGGTGCCCGCGACACCGGGGCTGTCCTGGTCGAAGTCCCGGGCACGGGTGATGTCCGGGCCGAGCGGGGACCCGGGGAGATGGGTGACCTGGCCGCCGGGAGGGGTCGTCGACTCGTCCGTCTCCCGGTGGGTGCGGCTGACGACGATATCGGCGTAGCCGTCCCGGTCGATCTCGCCGACGGCGAGCGCGTCACCCGTCACCGGGCCGCGTCCGGGGCGCCAGAACTCCGCGCGGGTCCGGCTCAGTCCGGTGGCGCTGCCCGGCCAGTAGGCGAGGGAGGCGGCGCCGTGGGAGTTGCCCGGGTCGCCGAACAGGCCGACGGCGTCGGTGATCCCGTCGCCGTTGACATCGCCGGCGGTGAGGGAGGTCATCCGGTCCGCGTGGTCGTCCTCGCCGGGTGCGGTGACCGAGGTGCGGGCGGGGGTGCCGTCCTTGGCCCAGGGCCCGTACAGCACGGTGAGGGTGCCGCGCTCGTCCGACGTGGTGGCGTCCTGGTGGCCGTCGCCGTCGAAGTCCCCGCTGGTGAGGAAGGCTTCGCCGCCCGCGAGGCGGACCGCGGGGACGGGGCCGCCCGCGAGTCCCTTCCGGCTGCCCCAGACCAGGGTGAGCGGGCGCTCCGACTCCTCGGTGGCGGTGGCGCCGACGAGGAGGTCGGCGTAGCCGTCCCGGTCGAAGTCGGCCGAGGTGAGGGCTCTGCCGAAGAGGTCATCGGCCCGGGCCGGGCCGGGGATGCGGTCCGCGCCCCGCCGGATGCTCTGCTGGGCGTTCTCCTCCAGGCCGGACTTGGTGCCGTGGACGATCGCGATGTGGCCCGCGGACTTCCTTCCGTCGACGGCCGCCCGGGGGGCGCCGATGGCGAGGTCCTGGTAGCCGTCGCCGTTGAAGTCGTCCTTGAGAGGGGGGGATTGCGGGGGGATGGGGGTGGGGGTGGGGGTGGCGGCGGCTGGGGCCGGGGTGAGGAGGGGGAGGGTGAGGGCGGCGAGGGCGGCGAGGAGGGTGGGGGTGCGGCGGGTCATGTGGGGCCTCTGGGTCGGGAGACGGGGGCCGCGGGGCCCCCGGGGGCCGGCCGCGTGTCTGCTTGACCCCCGGGCCCGCGCCAGGGTTGCCCCACCCCCCGGTGATACGTGATCCCGGGCCCCGAGCGCCCCGTCCCATCCGGCATGTGAGGACGGCCCCTGCGCCACGGGCAACCCGAGCAAATTCAGCCTGTTGGGGGCACCTCCCAGAGGCAGCTCTGGGGGAGTTTGAGGACGGACCCTGTGCCACAGGACCCCGCACAGTGCGGGCCACGGTCGGGGGCCAGCCCCCGAACCCCCGCGCCTCAAACGCCGGCGGGGCTGGAATGTGCGCCTCGGCCCACCCCGAGGGGCTCGGGTGGTGCGGCTCAAACGCCCGAGGGGCTGGGGTGGTGCGGCTCAAACGCCGGCGGGGCTGGAATGTGCGCCTCGGCCTGCCCCGAGGGGCTCGGGTGGTGCGGCTCGAACGGCGGAGAGGGTGGGTGCGGGACGGCCGTCGCTCCGGTCACGGAAGGGGGACGGGGCGGCGGCCGCCGGGAATGACGGTACGCCGGTGGGAGGGGGGCCGCCAGTGGTGGTCAGCGGGGGCGGCCCGTCGCCGTCCCCTTCACCGCGTCCAGGGCGTACACACAGCGGTCCTTGCTGCACGCGTACACCACCCCACCCCTCACCACCGGCGCCCCGGTGATCTCCCCACCCGTCGCCAGCTTCCACCGCAACTGCCCCCCCGCGGCGTCCAGCGTGTACAGCACATGGTCCGCCGAGCCGAAGTGCACCCGCCCGTCCGCCACCACCGGCGCCCCGATGACCTCGCCGCCCGCGGCGAAGCGCCACATCGGGGTGCCGGTCACCGCGTCCAGGGTGTAGAGCGCGCTCCCGCTGCCGACATGGACGTTCCCGCCGGTGACCAGGACCGGTTCGGCGGACTGGCGGGACTCGGTGGCGATGCGCCAGCGGTCCTTCCCGGTCGCCGCGTCCAGCGCGTACACCGTGCCGAGGTAGTCGGCGAGATAGACCCCGCCGCCGGTGACGGCGGGCCCGGGGGCGAAGGCCGGCGCGGAGAGGAAGACGGCGGGCGCCTCGAAGTGCCAGCGCACCCGCCCGGACGCGGACTCGATGGCCAGGACCCGGGTGCCGGCCGAGACATAGACCTGGCCGTCCGGCGCGGGGTGCACCCGGACGGGGACCCCGCCGCAGGAGGCGGCGTCGCCGATGGGGTAGGACCAGCGCTCGGCCCCGGTCCGCGCCTCCAGCGCGCGCAGCCTGGCGTCCTTCCAGACGTAGACGGTGTCCTCGTGGATGACGGGCCCGGCCTCCGGTGTCTCGAAGTCCGTCTGCGCGCCGGCCAGCTCCCACAGCTTCTCGCCGTTGGACGCCTCCCAGGCCTGGACGCCGCCGCCGCGCGTCCCGGTGAGCACGGTCCCCCGCCCGGTCCGCAGCGAGTACACCCAGGCGTCCGCCTGGAGGCGCCAGCGCTCCTGGCCGGTCGTCGCGTCGAGGGCGTACAGACTCGGGCCGTCGGAGGCGTGAATCCGGCCGCCGTCGACGGCCATGGCCCAGGCCACGTCCTTGGTCTTGAACTGGCGGCGGCCGGTGGCCACGTCGAGGGCGTGGACCTCGAAGGAGGTGACGTACAGCAGATCCCCCGCGACGACCGGGGTGCCCCAGACGTCGTTGGACATGCGGAAGCGCCACGGCCGCCAGTGCGCGGGGCCGGCGGGCGGGGCCGGGGACGGGGGTGGCGGCGCCGGGGCGGGTACGGGCGCGGTCGCCGGGGTCCGGCCGCTCAGTCCGGCCGGAGGGCGAATCCAGCCGGTCGCCGGGCCCGCCTGGCCGACCGAGGCGCGGGCCGGGTCGGCGGCCCGGGGGCCGGGGCCGATCGGGACGCCGACTCCGGGGAGGCGCACCGGACCGGCGCCGGCCGGGGCGCCGGTGCGGGGGTCGCCCGCCGCCGGGCGGGGCGCCGGGTCCCAGTCGGGGGCGGCGCGCGGCGGGGCGGAGGGCATCGGCGGGGCCTGCGGGGGGAGGGCGGGCACGGCGGGCGCCAGCGTCCGGCCGCCGCCCCGGCGCAGCTCGATCATGGCCGTGGCCGAGCCCGGGAGCCAGGCCGACGCCGTGCCGCTGTCGTCGCCGCCGGAGGCGAACAGATGCGGGGCGAGCTGCGACTGGAGGTCCTCCGGGCTGGGCCGCCGGGTCTTGTCCGTCTGCATACAGGACTCGATCAGCGGGCGCAGCTCGGCCGGGAGCCCCTCCAGGTCGGGGCCCTCGCGCAGCAGCATGAAGACCGTCTCGACGGGGTTGGCGCCGTGGAAGGGGGCGTGCCCGGTGGCCGCGAAGACCAGGGTGGAGCCGAGGGAGAAGACATCGCTGGCGCCGGTGACGCTGCGCGAGTCGCGGGCCTGCTCCGGCGACATGTACGCCGGGGTGCCAACGGCGACATTGGTCATGGTGAGCCGGGTGTTGGAGACCCCGGACGCGATACCGAAGTCGATGACGCGCGGCCCGTCCTCGACGACGAGGACATTCGACGGCTTGAGGTCGCGGTGGACCAGGCCGGCGCCGTGGATCGACTGGAGTGCCTCGGCGATCCCGGCCGCGAGCCAGCGGACCGCCTGGGCCGGGAGGGGCCCGCACTCGTTCACTATCTCCTCAAGAGAGGGGGCGGGGACATAGGCCGTGGCGAGCCAGGGGACGGGGGCGCGTGGATCGGCGTCCACCACCGCCGCCGTGTAGAAGCCGCTGACGGCGCGGGCGGCCTCCACCTCGCGGGTGAAGCGGACACGGAACAGCTGGTCCTCGGCGAGTTCGGTGCGCACGGTCTTGATCGCCACCCGGCGGCCGGACGCCGACCGGGCGAGATAGACCAGCCCCATGCCCCCGGCTCCGAGCCGGCCCAGCACCTCGAACGGACCGATCCGTCTCGGATCGTGCTGCGTCAGCTGCTCCATACCTGCCTGCCACCTCCCCGTAGCGGGTCCCTCTCTCACCACCGAGACCCTCAGCGGCGGTACCCACCCTGATTCTTCCTGTCCGAGGCCACGGTGGCGAACCCGGGGGCGGATCGGGGTGTCTCACCCGCTTTCGGGCACAGAACCCGGATTCGGGCCAGTGGGTTGCGCGCCGGACACCGGTCAGGTCTCGGCCAGTACGGCGAACAAGGCTCCCTGGTTGTCCGTGAGTACGGCGATTCGTCCGTAGGGGATGTCGAAGGGAGGTGCCTGGACGCGTCCCCCGAGCCGGACGGCGGTCGCGGCGGCGGCATCGCAATCCTTGACGCAGAAATAGACAAGGAAATGACCGGGCAGTTCGGACGGGAACGCGTCGGTGAGAACACAGCGGCCCGCGACGGCGTTCCCGCCGCCCGCCCCCGCCCCCGCTCCCGCCGGGGCGTCCGGGCCGTCCGGGCCGTCCGGGCCGTCCGGGCCGTCCGGGCCGTCCGGGAATCCGGCGGCGGGCCGGGGCGACCAGAGGCGGATGTCCATGGTGTCGCCGGGGTCGGGGTCCGGGGGCACGGCGGGCCCCCGGGGCAGATCGGTCCCGGTGAAGCCGAAGACCTCCTCGTAGAAGGGGTCGACCCGCTCCTTGTCCCAGGTGTAGACCTCGGTCCAGCAGTACGCGCCGGGGACGCCCCGCGTCTCGAAGCCCGCCCGCTCACCGGCCTGCCAGAGCCCGAAGACCGCCCCGCCGGGGTCGGCCGCCACGGCGACGGTGCCGTACCGGCCCACGGGCACCGGCGAGGTGATCACCTGTCCGCCGGCCGCCGTGATCCGGGCCGCGAGGGCGTGGGCGTCGTCGGTGGCGAAGTAGACGCTCCACACCGTGGGCATCCGGCCGTCCCCCTTCGGGGCGAGCGCGGCGACGAGCGCGCCGTCGGAGCGGGCGTCCACCCGGGGGCCGTCGCCGCGGTGGAAGGTCCAGCCGAGCAGTTCCCCGTAGAAACGCGCCCCTGCCTCGGTGTCGGGGAGCGCCGCGTCCACCCAGCACGGCGTACCCTCCGGAAATGCGGCCATGGGCCCGACTCCTTCCGTCGCCCGCCGTGGTGCTCGTCACACGCGCACTGCCCTCACGCTAACGGGGCATCGCGGGCATCGCAGCGGATGAAATCGAACATTTGATCACTCCCCGGCGCCGACCGCCCGCCCGGCCCGCACCCCATTTGCAGTCGGCCGAATCGCGCGCCGATCACCCGTCGGTAAGCTGACGGCATGACAGGACAAGTACGCACTGTCGACGGCCGGGTGGCCGGACGACGTGGGCAGGCGACGCGGCAGAAGCTGCTCGACTGCCTCAGCGAGATGCTCAGCTCGTCGCCGTACCGGGACGTCAAGGTCATCGACGTGGCCCGGAAGGCGGGCACGTCACCCGCGACCTTCTATCAGTATTTCCCCGATGTCGAGGGCGCCGTTCTCGAAATCGCCGAGGAAATGGCGAAAGAGGGCGCTGGGCTCACCGCTCTGGTCTCCGGGCGGAGCTGGGCCGGGAAAGCGGCCTGGCAGACCTCCGAGGACCTGGTCGAGGGCTTTCTCGACTTCTGGCGCCGCCATGACGCGATCCTGCGGGTCGTGGACCTGGGGGCCGCCGAGGGCGATAAGCGGTTCTACAAGATCCGTATGAAGATCCTGAACTCGGTCACCAACTCCCTCACGGAGTCGGTGAAGGAGCTCCAGGCCAAGGGCCGGGTGGACAAGGACGTCAGCCCCGCCGCGATGGCCGGTTCGCTGGTCGCGATGCTGGCCGCGGTCGCCTCGCACCAGAAGGGCTTCACCACCTGGGGTGTGAAGCAGGCCGAGCTGAAGCCGAACCTCGCCCTGCTGGTGCACCTCGGCATCACGGGCCGCAAGCCCACGAAGTAGGGACCCGCGCCCCGGGCGCGGGTCCCGCTCCGAAGGTCACCGCCCCTCGGGGAGGCGGCCCGGGCTCAGCCGTCCGTCCCCGGCTTGACGCCCCAGATGTAGAGCTGGTCATCGATGCCCAGCAGATTCCACAGCGCCTCCGCGTCCGCCAGGCGCAGATTCACACAGCCCGCGGAGCCCCCGCCGTCGTAGAGATCGTCGAGACGGCCGTGCAGGGCCTGCCCCCCGTCGAAGAACTGGGCGTACGGCATGGGCGCGTTGTTGTAGATCGTGGAGACATGGTCCTTGCTGCGCCAGTAGATGGAGTGCCAGCCGAGGCGGGTCTCCTCGCTGTCGCGCCCGGTGCGGATCGGCACCGGCGGCAGGACCACCCGGGTGCCGCGCTGCACCCACAGAAGCTGGCGGTCGAGGTCGACGCAGGTCACGCGGTGGGAGCGGACCGGGCAGTCCCCGGCCTCATTGGGGTTGGCGCGGGCCTTGAGGGCGACGATCCAGCGGTGGGTGGCGAGGTTGGCGTACCCGTCGGCGGGGGTGAGCGCCTGCTGGGTCTGGAAGGTGCGGATGGCCTCGCAGTCGGCGGTGGACTGGACGCCGTCCACGGGCCGCCCCAGATACTCCTCCACGGGCCGCTGATAGGGCCCGGTGCGGGCGGCGCAGGGCGCGGGGGCGGCGGACCGGGCGGTGGCGGTGGCCCCGCCGGTGCCGTGGGCCGCCGCGCGGGCGGGGGCGGCGAGGCCGGCGGTGAGGGCCGCCGCGGCCAGGACGAGGGCGGCGGCGGACCGGGCGGCCGTGCGCCGCGCGCCCGGAGCGGGTGCGAGTGCGGGTGGTGAGACCGGGGGTGGTGCGGGTGGTGGGGTGGCGGTGCCGGGCGCCCGCGCCGGGTACCCGTCGGCGGCCCGTATACCGCCGGACCCGCCGGGCGGCCTGTTCGTCCTGTCGGACCTTCCTCGCATATCCGTACTCCGATCCCGTTGGCCCCCCACCCACAGGTATCAGCGGACGCCGGGGTCCGCCCCAGGCGGCGGGCCAAACCGGTGAGGGCGCGGGCGGGCCGGTCGGCCCACCCACGCCCTCACGGGACTTCAGGAAGTTCCCCGGTCAGCCCTTGTGGGACAGGACCCGGCCTCCCTTGTCGCCCTTGCCCTTGCCGGGCTCACCGCGCTTGTTGGCGATGTCGACGGTCACTCCGTCGGCGGCGTTCTCCGCGGTGATCTCGAAGGGACCGAAGACCGGGTTGTCCGGGAGCACATAGCCCTCGGGCACATCGGTCTCCAGCAGGTAGTACGTCCCGAGATCCAGGTTGTCGAAGAGACATGTCCCCTCGGCGTCCGTGGAGCAGCCGTTGCCGACCGGGGTGTCGGACGGGTTGCCGCCCGATCCCGTGGTCTGGAGACCGGGAACCCCGTTGGTCTCCTCCCACAGCTCGAACACCGCGCCGGCCAGGTCACGGCCGTTCTTGGCGTCGGTCTTGTGGAGCGTGATCCTGCCCTTGACCTCGGGCGACTTGGTGTTGTCGGCGGTCACGGTGACGCCCTGGGGGGCGTTGGCCGCGGTGAGCACCAGCGGCCCGAAGACCGGGTTCGCCGGCAGGTCGTAGCCGGGCGGAGCCGCCGTCTCCTGCCAGTAGTAGGTGCCCAGCTCCACCGTGCGGGAGCAGACCCCGTTGGCACCGGTGGTGCACGGGGCGCCCACGGTGGTGTCCGGGTTGATGCCGGTGGTCTGGAGACCGGGGATGCCGTTGGTCTCCTCCCACAGCTGGAAGACGGCGCCCGCGAGCGTCTCGCCCGTGTCCGCGTCCTCCTTGACGACGGTCACATCGCCCCTGACCACGGGGGTCTCGGTGTTCTCCGCCGTGACGGTGACGCCGTCGGCGGCGTTCTCCTCGGTCAGCACCAGCGGACCGAAGACCGGGTTCGCCGGCAGGTCGTAACCGGGCGGCGCCGTGATCTCCCGCCAGTAGTACGTACCGACGCCGACGGTGCGGGTGCACTCGCCGTCGGCACCCGTGGTGCAGTTGGCACCGACCTTGGTGTCGGGGTTTCCGCCCGTGGTCTGGAGACCGGGGATGCCGTTGGTCTCCTCCCACAGCTCGAACACCGCGCCGGCCAGCGGGTCGCCGCTCTCCGCGTCCTCCTTGACGACCGTCACGTCACCCGTGACGGCGGGGGTCGGGGTGTTGGAGGCGTTGACGATCACGCCCTGGGAGGCGTTCTCGGCGGTCAGCACCAGCGGACCGAAGACCGGGTTGTCCGGCAGGTCGTAACCCGGCGGCGCGGTGATCTCCCGCCAGTAGTAGCTACCGACCCCGACGGTGCGGGTGCACTCGCCGTCGGCGCCCGTGGTGCAGGTGCCGTTGTTCTGGGTGTCGGGGTTCGCTCCGGTGGTCTGGAGACCGGGAATCCCGTTGGTCTCCTCCCACAGCTCGAACACCGCGCCCGCGAGGGCGGCGTCCGTCTCGGCGTCCGTCTTGACGACCGTCACCTCGCCCGTGATCACGGGCGTCCGGTCGTTCTGCGCGGTCTCCGAGACACCGTCGGCGGCGTTCTCCTCGGTGAGGACCAGCGGGCCGAAGACCGGGTTCGCCGGCAGGTCGTACCCGGGCGGCGCCGTGATCTCCCGCCAGTAGTACGTACCGACCTCGACCGTGTCCGAGCAGGTGCCGTTCGCCGGTGTGGTGCAGGGACCGTTGATCTGGCTGTCCGGGTTCGGACCCGAGGTCTGGAGCCCCTCGACGCCGTTCGTCTCGTGCCACAGCTCGAACACCGCGCCCGCCAGCGGGTCACCGGTGGCGGCGTCGACCTTGACGACGGACACCTCGCCCGTGATCGCCGGGGTCTGGGTGTTCTCCGCGTTCACGGTGACACCCTGGGAGGCGTTCTCGGCGGTCAGCACCAGCGGACCGAAGACCGGCTCCGCGGGGAGGACGTACCCGGGCGGCGCGGTGATCTCCCGCCAGTAGTACGTGCCGACCTCGACGGTGCGGGTGCACTCGCCGTCGGCGCCCGTGGTGCAGGTGCCGTTGTTCTGGGTGTCGGGGTCCGCGCCCGTGGTCTGGAGACCGGGGATGCCGTTGGTCTCCTCCCACAGCTCGAACACCGCGCCCGCCAGCGGGGCCTCGGTGGCGGCGTCCGTCTTGATGACGGTGACATCGCCGGTGACGGCCGGGGTGGCGGTGTTCTCCGCCGTGACGGTGACGCCGTCGGCGGCGTTCTCCTCGGTCAGCACCAGCGGACCGAAGACCGGGTTCGCCGGCAGGTCGTACCCGGGCGGCGCCGTGATCTCCCGCCAGTAGTACGTACCGACCTCGACCGTACGGGTGCACTCACCGCTCGCGACGGTGGTGCAGGGACCGTTGTTCTGGGTGTCGGGGTCCGCGCCCGTGGTCTGGAGACCCGGAATCCCGTTGGTCTCCTCCCACAGCTCGAACACCGCGCCCGCCAGCGGGTCACCGGTGGCGGCGTCCGTCTTGACCACCGTCACATCACCCTCGATGACGGGGGTCTGCGCGTTCTGCGCGGTGACCGATACGCCGTCGGCGGCGTTCTCGGCGGTCAGCACCAGCGGACCGAAGACCGGGTTCACCGGGAGGTCGTACCCGGGCGGTGCCGAGGTCTCCTGCCAGTAGTAGGTCCCGATCTCGACATTGCGGGTGCAGACGCCGTCGGCGCCCGTGGTGCAGACCGCGCCGATCTGGGTGTCGGGGTCGGCTCCGGAGGTCTGGAGACCGGGAACGCCGTTGGTCTCCTCCCACAGCTGGAAGCCGGCTCCGGCGAGCGGGTCGCCGGTGATCGCGTCGGTCTTGACGACGGTGACATCGCCGGTGATCGCCGGGGTCTGGGTGTTCTCGACGTTCACATTGACGCCGCCCGCCGCGTTCTCCTCGGTGAGGACGAGCGGACCGAAGACCGGGTCGCCGGGGAGGTCGTACCCGGGCGGCGGGGTGATCTCGCGCCAGTAGTAGGTGCCCGTCTCGACGGTGAAGGCGCACTCGCCGATCGCGTCGGTGGTGCAGGTGCCGTTGAACTGGGTGTCGGGGTTGGAGCCGGAGGTCTGGAGACCGGCGACCCCGTTGGTGTCCTCCCACAGCTCGAACACCGCGCCCGCGAGGGGAGCGCCGGTGACCGCGTCCGTCTTCTCGACGGACACCTCGCCGGTGACCGGGGTCCTGCTGTTGTCGGCGTTGACCGTGACCCCGTCGGGGACATTGTCCGGGCCGAGGACCAGCGGGCCGAAGACCGGGTTCAGCGGGAGGTCGTACCCCGGTGGTGCGGCCGTCTCGCGCCAGTAGTACGTACCGAGGATGACGGTACGGGAGCAGACGCCGTCGGCGCCCGTGACGCACTCGTCACCGACCTGGGTGTCCGGGGTGGCGCCGGTGGTCTGGAGACCCGCGACGCCGTTGGTCTCCTCCCACAGCTCGAAGGTGGCGCCCGCGAGCGGGGCGAGGGTCTCGCTGTCCCGCTTCACGACCCGCACGGGAGCGGTGACCGGGACGGCCTCGCAGTCCGGCAGATCGCCGTTGAAGGGGTACGCGTGGAACTCCTGGCCGCCACCGCCGCCGACCACGCTGGTGTGGGTGAGGGAGCCGGTGGAGAAGAAGCGGCCGTTCACCCCGGGGAGGGTGACCGTGGTCGTGGAGGCCTGGTTGCCGACCAGGACACTGCCCTGGAACTGTCCCGTGCCGCGCAGCCCCACGGCGGTGGCGTCGGGGAAGTTCCACAGCAGCCGCTCGCGCAGCGCGTTGAACGAACTGCCGTCGGTGAGTTCCCCGCTGTAGGTGTTGATGGAGCGGTTGGCGCCGACGACATTGATCAGCACGGTGGAGGTGGCGGGGATGTTGGCGAAGGTCAGTCCCTGCTGCCCGCCGCTCGCCGTGGTCATGTTGAAGTCGACGTTGAAGACCTGGAGAGCCGAGGTGCCGTCGCCGGTGAAGACCGTCTCGCTGCCGTTGTTGACGGCGGTGCCGGTGGCGGGCCGGGGCCCGTTCTCGTCCCGGGCGTAGCACTGGCTGGCGTCGGTGAGCTGATCCCGCAGGGCGAGGTAGGGGGCCGCCGCGTTCGGGTCCTGGATGACGTCGTCGGCGATGATGGTGCCGGTGGCGGTGCCCGCGTGGCGGACCACCCCGCCCTCGGCGAGCAGCCGCTGACCGGGGGCGATGGTGACATCGCCGCCGGTGGTCAGGAAGTCCGAACCGTCCGGGGGCGGGACCCGGGAGCCGACGCCGACGATGCCGACGTTGTAGATGACACTGCCGCCGGCGGACTTGTTCTGGTCGAAGTCGTCGAGGACGACGACCTTGCCCTCGGCCTCGGCGGCCCGCTCGCGTACGAGGAAGTCGTTGCCCACGAAGACATTGATGTTGGCGTCGCGCCCCATGATGGGGCCATTGCTGATCGGGGGGAACGGGTCGGGGCAGTCGCCCGGAATGCAGGGCCCGAGCCCGCCCGGCAGCGGCGCGGCGGCCACGGCCTTCGTGGTGGTGATCTTCCCGGCCGGGGCCTGTGCGGCACCGGTCGGCAGCGCGCCGGGCCCGAGGGCGAGGGCGGGTGCCGCTGCGGCGAGGACGGCACAGGCCATGCCTGCGGTCCAGGACCGTTGTCGCAATCGCGCGAGGATTGCTCTCATACGTCGAGTTCTCCTGTGAGGTCTCTGTCCGGAAATTCTGTGCACAGGCTGAGCAGGAGAAAGAGAAGGGAGTGGACGACACTCCCGTATAAACGGAATAAGGATCGATCAATCACCCGGCCGCGCGATCGGTGCGGTAATCCGTCAATTTCCTGGCGTGTTTTCCGGGGGCTTCCGGGGGCTTCCGGGGCGGGGCGGGACGGATGGACATCACCGGGGGACGGCGGGGCATCCCCGTGGCGGGGCGGTCCCGGTTGACTGGACCCATGACCTCTTCTCCCTCGCCCCTTTCGTCCTCTCCCTCGCCCTCTTCCCCCGCTCCCTCGCCCTCTTCCTCTGCCCTCTCCGCCTCCGCCTCCGCCTCCGCGTACTCCGTTCTGGTGCTCGGTGGCACCGGCAAGACCGGCCGCCGGGTCGCCGAGCTGCTGCGGCGGCGCGGCATCGGGGCCAGGGCGGCGTCCCGGTCGGGTCCGGTGCGGTTCGACTGGACCGATGAGGGCTCCTGGGACCCGGCGCTCGCCGGTGTCCGCGCCGTGTACGTCGTCGACTCGCAGACCGCCGAGGCACCCGGCCAGGTCACCGCCTTCGCGAAGGCCGCCAGGGAGCGGGGGGTGGAGCGGCTGGTGCTGCTGTCGGCCCGCACTCTCGCGGAGCTGGACGACGGCAGCGGGGAGCTGCTCGCCACGGAGCGGGCCGTGCGGGAATCCGGCCTGGCGTGGACGATTCTGCGCCCCGCCTGGTTCAGCCAGAACTTCACCGAGGAGCCCTGGTTCTCCGTCCCGCTCGCCGAGGGCGAGCTGCGTGTGCCGACGGGCGGGGGCCATGAGCCCTTCATCGATCTGGACGACCTGGCGGAGGTCGCGGTCGCCGCGCTGACGGAGGACGGCCACGCCTCCGAGACGTACAGCCTCTCCGGCCCCCGCGCCCTGACCTTCCGGGAGGCCGTCGCCGGGATCTCCGCCGCCACCGGCCGGCCGATCACCTACACCCCGGTGGACCACGACACCTATGTCGCCGAACAGACCGCGCGCGGTTACTCCCGCGACTTCGCCGAGCTGATGGCCCGTTTCCTCGCCCATATCGCGGCGGACGGAAGCGCGGTCCCGGGGGACGGGGTGCGGCGGGCGCTGGGGCGTGAGGCGAAGGGGTTCGGGGAGTGGGTGGAGGGTGCGGACTTCTCGGGGCTCGGGGGGTAGGGGTTCTTCCGGGCGCGCCGGTTGCTCCGGGCGCGCTGGTTCTTCCGGGGGCGCCGGTTGTTCCGGGGGCGCCGGTTGTTCCGGGGGCGCCGGTTGTTCCGGGGGCGCTCGGGTGCGGGGTGCGGTGGCCCGAGCCCCCGGACCGGGCCCGCGCCGTGCGGGCCCGCGCCGTGCGGGCCCGTCCCGGGGCGTCAGCCGGAAGGGCTGCGGGTCAGGGCGAAGAGGCGGATCTGGCGGGGGATTCTCGCCTGGTACGTGGCGTACGGAGGCCAGAGCCTCAGCACCCGCTCCCACACCTCCTCCCTCTCCTCCCCCTCCAGCAACCGTGCCCGCACCGCCACGTCCACCCCCTTCCAGCTGATCTCCGCCTCCGGATGCGCCAGCAGATTCCCCGTCCATGCGGGATGGCGCTCCCGCCCGAAGTTCGAGCCGATCAGAATCCAGGAACCGTCCTCACGGGGGAGGCAGGCCAGCGGAATGGCCCGGGGCAGCCCGGTCCTCGCGCCCCTGGCCGTGAGGACGAGCCCCGGCAGCATCAGGGTGCTCAGCATGGCCCGGCCGCCCGTCAGCCGGTGGACGGCGCTGTCCAGCGCGGGGACGACATGGGGTGCCGTCCGGGCGAAGGCCCTGGTGGAGGAGAGCCTGCGGACCAGTCGTACGCCCAGCGGGGCGCCGGCCGGCCGGGGCATCAGACCGCCTCCGGGCGCGCGGCGTACAGATCCGTGAAGAGGCCGGCCGCCTCGGCCGCCCGGTCCCGCAGCCGGTGGACGGGGCCGAAGAGCAGCTCGTCGCCGGCGGCCCGCTTGAAGTAGAGCTGGGCGTCGTGTTCCCAGGTGAAGCCGATCCCGCCGTGCAGTTGCACCGCCTCGGCCGTCACCGTACGCGCCGTCTCCAGGCACTGCGCCAGCGCGAGCCCCGCGCCCGCCGGCTCCCGGGCCGCGTGGTACGCCGCCGAGCGGGCCGCCTGGACGCGTACGTAGAGATCGGCCAGCCGGTGCTGCACCGCCTGGAACGAGCCGATCGCGCGGCCGAACTGCTCCCGCTGCCGGACATGCTCCACCGTCCGGTCCAGCGCGCGGGCGGCCGTCCCCACCGACTCCGCCGCGAGCAGCGCCGCCGCCCAGGCGCCGGTGCCGGCGAGCGCGGCCGGCACCTCCGTACCGCTGTCGTCGCCGAGGAGTTCGGCCGGGCAGTCACGGAACTCGATCCGGGCCTGGGGCCGGGTCTCGTCCAGGGCGGTGAGCCGGGTGCGGGTCAGGCCCGCGGCGTCCGCCCGCACCAGGAAGAGCAGGGTCCGGCTCCGGGGGAAGCCGCCGGTGTGCGCGGCGACCAGCAGGAGTCCGGCGCTGTGCCCGGCGAGGACCTGGCCCGCCTCTCCGTAGAGCAGCCAGCCCCCGTCGGGGGCGGGCCGGGCCTGCGTCCCGCCCGCCCGGCCGCCGCCGGCCCACTCCCCCGGCGCGTTGTCGCCGATCAGGCCGAGCGCGGTGGTGAGGCTGCCGCCCGGGAGGACGAGGGCGCAGGTCAGGGCGGCGCCCGCGAGGCGAGGGAGCAGGCCGTCGCGCTGGGCGGGGGTGCCGAGCGCGGTGATCAGGGGGGCGGCCAGCCCGGCGGTCGGCAGCAGCGGGGAGGGGAGGAGGGCGCGGCCGGTCTCCTCGCAGGCGAGGGCGAGTTCGGGGAGGCCGCACCCGACTCCCCCGTACGCCTCGGGGATGGCGAGGCCGGGGAGGCCGAGCCGGCCGGAGAGCAGTGTCCACAGGGCCGGGTCGTGGCCGTCGGGGGTCCGGGTGGCGGCCCTGACCTCGTGCGGGCCGCACTCCCTGGCCAGCAGTTCGCGCAGGGTGCGGCTGATCTCGCGCTGTTCGGGGGTGAGGGTGGTGCGGGCGGTGACCATGGGAGCCCTCCATCTCTGACGGCGCGTCATATTAGGCCGGGCGGCGTCAGATTCCCAGAGGGGCGGGGGTCCGGCGGGGGGGCGCGGGGGGTGGTCCCGCCCGTTCTTATCTGATGTACCGTCAGATTCATGTCCGCCTTCTCGCGCAAGGTCGCCATCGCCGGTGTGTCCCTCTCGGACTGTGGTCGCGTCGACGGCCCCACCCCCTACACCCTCCACGCCCAGGCCGCCCGCCGCGCCCTCGCCGACTCCGGGCTCGACCGCTCGGCCGTCGACGGCTTCGCCTCCGCCGGGCTCGGTGCGCTCGCCCCGGTCGAGGTCGCCGGTTACCTCGGGCTCAAGCCGCGCTGGGTGGACTCCACCTCCGTCGGCGGGGCGACCTGGGAGGTGCTGGCGGCCCATGCCGCCGACGCGATCGCGGCCGGGCACGCCAACGCCGTCCTGCTCGTCTACGGCTCCACCGCCCGCGCCGACATCAAGGCCCGCAGACGCACCGCGGGGCTCTCTCTCGGAGCCCGGGGCCCGCTCCAGTTCGAGGCGCCGTACGGCCATACCCTGATCGCCAAGTACGCGATGGCGGCCCGGCGCCATATGCACGAGTACGGCACCACGCTGGAGCAGCTCGCCTCGGTCGCCGTGCAGGCGCGGGCCCACGCGGCCCGGAACCCGGACGCGATGTTCCGCGAACCGATCACCGTGGACGACGTGCTGAGCGGCCCGATGATCGCGGACCCCTTCACTAAGCTGCACTGCTGCGTCCGCAGCGACGGGGGGTGCGCGGTGCTGCTGGTGGCGGAGGAGTACGTGGCCGATACGGCCAAGGAGCCCGTGTGGGTGCTCGGCACCGGGGAGTACGTCTCGCACGCGACCATGGACGGATGGGACGACTTCACGGTCTCACCGGCGGCGGTCTCGGGCCGGCTGGCGTTCGCACGCGCCGGGCTCACTCCCTCGGACATGGATATCGCCGAGATCTATGACGCCTTCACCTATATGACGCTGGTGACCCTGGAGGATCTGGGGTTCTGCGCGAAGGGGGAGGGCGGGGCATTCGTGGAGGAAGGCCGGATCGGCCCGGCCGGGGAGCTGCCCGTGAACACGGACGGAGGCGGCCTCTCCGCGTGCCACCCCGGGATGCGGGGACTGTTCCTGCTGGTGGAGGCAGTGCGGCAACTCCGTGGAGAGGCGGGGGCGCACCAGGTGCGGGGGGAGCCGCGGATGGGGGTGGTGTCGGGGACCGGGGGGTGGTTCTGCTCCGCGGGCACGGTGATCCTCTCCCGCGCCTGACACCGGGGGAGCCCTGGGGCGGGCGCCCTGGGGGGGCGCCGTGCGGGGGCCGTCTGGTGCGGGGGCCTGTGGCGCGGGGGCCGTCCTCAAACCGTCCCAGAGCTGCCTTTCGGGGGAGAACAAGACACGAGGCACCCAGGGCAGGCAGTCACGCCAAGTGACGCCCCCAGTGGGGAACGTGGGGTGGATGCCCAGTGGAATCGACCATTTTCCCGCCAAACGGGTCGGTGATATCCAGTGGCCGATCATGGTTGAAACTGATTCACCAGCCCCCGCCCTGGGGGGAATCGGACTCTTCGGTAAGGCCGAATAACAGCGCTCGACATGCCCAGTCCGCGCCATCACCGAGCATAAAGCTTGGACGGCCCGCGAGCTCCCTATGTACTTTCCGTGAGCGCCGCCGATACCTGAGGACGCCTCAGGAGGGAAGCAGCGACTCGTACGGGAGGCTGAATCATGATCCGACGCGCCATGGCGGTAACCGCCGCGACCGCAGCACTTGTGTTGTTCGCCGGCAGCGCCGCGCACGCGAAGTCGACGGAAACTCAGTTGTCCAACGGAATCCTGTACTTCGAGGCTACGGACGGCCGCTACGTCAGCGGAAACCCCAGCGTCTTCTTCTCGGCCACCCAGTACAAGAAGACGGGTGGCAGCACAACGCAAATCCAGCTCGCCCTGTGGACCACGACGAAGCTGATCAAGGACGACGCCCGGTCGATATCGGCAGGGCAGACCAAGGGGAAGTCGTGGGGCGGTCTGCCCAAGGCCAGTCACGCTCCCGACTGCAAGGCCACCGGCTACATGATTGCCAGCAGCGGCAAGTACACCACGCCTACCCTGACCTTCTGCTGATCATCTCCCACTGACGGAGGGAGACGGGCAACTCCCTGCCCATCTCCCTCCCTCCAGTACGCGGAAAGACCACTCTGATGATTGAAGCGTCAATCGGCGCCGTTTCCGGCCTCGTGCCGGTCTTCTGCGTGATGGCCGTGCTCCTCGCCCTCCCCACCGCCCTCGTCACGGCCACCCGCAAACGCCCCCTCCTCCTCCCGGTGCTGCTGGCGGTGTCCCTGGCGGGAGTACTGACCGTGACCCTGTTGCCGGGGAACGCCGGGGCCGCCATGGAGGGGCTCTGTGACACCGGCTCCCCCTCCCGCCTCCTCACCTCCCCGAGTGCGCTGCTGAACATCGCCCTGTTCGTGCCGGCCGCGCTCCTGGGAACACTCGTGTTCCGCCGTCCCGTGACCGTGACGGCCGTCGCGGTCCTCGGCAGTGGGACGGTGGAACTCGTCCAGGCCACCGGCAGCCTGGGCCGTGCCTGCAGCGCCACCGATCTCGTGGCCAACGCCACGGGCGCGGTGGCTGGGGCCTGCGCGGCGGCGCTCTGGCTGCGAACCCGCGCACCGAGGACCGAGCGCGCGCTCCGGGACTGGTCGTGGGGCACCGGGATCGCCCTGGCGGGCGCCGCTGTCCTGGCCGTCTGGTTCCAGACCTCGGTCTCCACCGTCGACGCGGTCGCCGCCGAGAGGGCGCGGGAGAACCAACTGCTGGCCCTGGACGGTTCGGACGCGTGGATGGCGGAGGTCGCGGAGGAGGTCTTCGGTCCCGGCACCAGGACGGAGGAGACCGTCACTGACCTCAACGGCGAGAGCCGGCGCATCACCGTCGTCACCAACCGCGGCGAGATCACCGGCCGGTGGCCCGAGAAGGCGCTGGAGCGCGCCTGGTCCAGCGACAACCGCATCGAGGACGGCGACCTGAACCGGGCGCAGGCACTCACCATCGGAGCGAAGTTCGCCCACCGGTGGTTCCCGGACAGCACGGCGGGCAGCCGCCGGACCCTCGACCGCATGGGCGAGGCGGGAACTCCGCTCTATGTACTGACCTACCGGCGCTACGTCGACGACGTGATGATGCCCATGCGGCTGGACATCACCATCACCGCGACCGGCCGGATCATGGGGTTCGCATCGAAGCCCGAGCCCGACCCCGAACTGCCCCCGGTGTCCGTCTTCCGGGAGGAGGCGATGCGTCTGGCGAAGAAGATGTCCGGCGCCCCGGCCGAGGCCGCCGTGCTCCTCGCGCAGAGAGTCCGAGGCACCTGGCGACCGGTGTGGATGACCAGTGTCAAGACCGCCACCCAGGACCCGAACCTCTTCCTCGACGCCGTCACGGGCGAACGGGTCACCCCCGACGCCCAACCCGCACAACCGGGGGGGGCGGGGGCGACCAGGGCGAAGAGTAAGCCCCGCTGATCCGCCACGGGGACAGCAGACGGACGGGGCGGTTCGGTGGCTACGTCCGCCGGAAAAGGCGCGGGCGCGGCGTGTCGAGCAGATGCCGGAACTGGGCGTTGGTGGTCGCTGATCCTCGCTCTCCCACCTGCGCCACCGCTTGCCGACAGGTCACATCCACGAACGCCTCAACGGTCCTCGGGTCTGCCTGTTGCCAACTGGGGATGCCGGAGAGCCACGCGAGTGCATCCGCAGGGGTCTGCCCAAAGCTCATGAGCCATCGGGCCGTGTATGCGGCGTCGACCCATGGGGGCCCGAGCGCGGGCATAGCCCAGTCCACCACGTACGCCTGTCCGCCTCCGCCGATCATGATGTTGTGAGGGTTGGTGTCCGTGTGGAGCAGGTGCGCGCCATGGAGCATGTCCGCTTCACCGGGCTTCAGGTGTCCGGCGAACCGGTCCGCAAGCTGCGGGACGGGAAACACCGGAGCCCGCAGATACTGCATCCGCCGCATGGTGCGCGTGACGGCTCCCAGATCACCTGTGCCGGGCCCATAATCGACATGCCGCCCGTCGACATGGATGAACGCCAGGGCGAGCCAGCCGGCCGTCTCGAAGCGGTGTCGGATGGCCGGGCTGACACACCCCACGACGTCGTTGAGCTGCTCTTCACAGAGCAGCCCCGCCGCCCCGACCGTGTCGGACAGCCGTACGCCTTTGAGGAACAGCCGTCCGCTGTCCCGGGTGTGCACGACCAGCGCCAGTGTGCAGTTGAAGCCGCTCGCCACACTCTCCGATGTGATCACCGGCCCGGTGTGCCGTTCCACGGCGTCACGGAACTCTGCCGGAAGTTCTTCCCACTCGACTCGTTCAGTCATTGATCCCTCATTCAGTACCGGAGGGGGCACCGGACCGTACCGGCACCCCCTCCGTATCTCAACTAACGCTTCGTGTGACCGCACTTGGCACAGCGCTGCTCCCCGCTCCATGGTTCGTAACGGTGGTCGCACTCGCCCAGAATCCACGGCTTCATTGCCTGAACCCTCCTGTTCGTTGTGGTGCTTCCCGGCCCGGTTGGGTCCGGGGGTGCACGCGTCCGCTCCCTGGTGTCACGGCGGGGCGTGCGGTCCGTCCTCGGGCGAGCGTTCCGGGAGTCCGGTTCACCGGTTCTCGCCGAGGACGGAAGCGGGTCCCGTCCGGCTGTGGTGACCCTCAGCACGCACAGCCGGACGGGGGTCTGGTCCGTCCCCGCCGGGGATGGCCTGCCTGTGACGGGGGACACGGGCAGGCTGCGGGCACCGGCGGGGACGGGGCTTGGGGGCTAGTCGGCGGGGCGCCGGAAGGTCGAGACCTGGTCGGCCTTCCGGGCGCGTTCCCATGCCCATGCGGCGTGTACCGATTCCGTTTTGGTGCGCAGGGGCGTGCGCCACTCGGTGAGCCGATCCTTCAGCCACACGTCACCGACGTTGTAGACGCGCGCGATTGAGGCGATGGACTCGCCACCCGTGTAACGGGCCACCACGTCGGCACGGCTTTCGATGACGCGTTCCCGTGCGGCTGCGCGCGCCGGGGACAGGTTGCGTGTCATGGGGTGTCTCCTGTCTGCGGGTCTACCGGGGTCTGTGGGTGTAGGTGGTTTCCCATGGGCGGCTGGTTCCGAGGACGTGGCGCGCCCGGTCGTCCACGGGTATCCCGGAGGCCGGGCAGGGGAGGTCTGCTCCGTACTGGGTGTGGGCTCTGATGCGGCCCAGGTCGACGGTGACCGTGCGGACGCAGACACGCACGGGGCACAGCAGTGCCTGGACCGCGCCTGCTTCCCGGTCTCGGACGATGAAGCCCTTCCCGACCCGGTGGCCCGTGAATTTCATGGTCAGTTGTTCCTGTCGGTGTGCGTGCTGGTGCCCCAGATCGCTGTCTTGAGCCGGTTCACGGCGATTGGTCCGGGCAGCTCGTCCGGCTCAACCGTGGTCAGTTCGTAGCTGTGCCCGTCCGGGTGGCCCTGGTAGAGGGCGCACTCCTTGTGGGGCCGTCCGTTTCGGGGCATATGGGCAGCGTGAGGACACGGGTGGGCAGTCCGGGGGTGCTCCAGTGCGCCCAGAGCATGCCCTCGCCCTGGCCGGCGACGGGCCACACCATCGCCCAGTGCTCACCCTCGCCGTGGCGTTCCAGGTGGCAGCGGATGAGGTACGGCCCATCGGGGTGCCCGGGGAGCAGGTTCGGTGAGATGCGGCTGATGAGCCGTGCGAGGGCAGTGGGGAGGACCGACCAGACGGTGCACGTGAGGCGGGCGACCGGTCCCGTTCCGGCGAGGTTCACCAGGGCCTCACCGCACTGAGAGGTGCGGGCATGGGTGTCCCCGGTCGCACGGGCACGGGCCACACGATGATCGTGTACCGCTCGGCGCGCTCCACGAACACGGCGATCACCGGGTGCCCGGCGCGGAGCCGCTGGTGTGCGTCCTGACAGGCCGTGTCGTCGCCGGCCCAGGCCCGCAGGGCCGTCGGCGCGTCGCCGTGTCCGGCGGTGACAGCGGGCGGCACCCGGCCGGTGGCGTGGTGCCAGGG
>NZ_JBEOYB010000098.1:0-23248 GCF_040296845.1 Streptomyces sp. NPDC001985 | reverse complement strand
GGACCATTCAGCCCCTCCGGCGATTGAGGAGCGGGGGTTCGGGGGCTGGCCCCCGACCGTGGCCCGCAGCATGCGGGCACCTGTGGACCAGCGTCCGTCCTCAAGCGCCGGACGGGCTGAAACTGCTCGGGTCACCCGCGGCACAGGCTCCGCCCTCAAGCGCCGGACCGGCTGAAACTGCTCGGGGCACCCGGGGCACAGGGGGGCCGTCCTCAAACGGCGGACGGGCTGGAGATGCCCGGGGCGCAGGGGGCGGCACCGGGCGGCGGGGTGCGAGAGGCGAGTGTTCGGGGTGGACCGAGGCCGCGGGCCGCGGGGGTCATTCGCCCGGCCAGCGCGGGCTGCGCTTCTCGTTGAAAGCCGCCACCCCCTCCCCCCGGTCCCCCGAGAACGCCACCGCCCGCCACGCCGCATCCTCCACCTCCAGCCCCGCCCGCAGATCCACCCCCTGCCCCAGCCGCAGCGCCCTCTTCGCGGCACGCAACCCCACCGGCGAGTTCGCGGCGATCCGGGCCGCCAGCGCCAGCGCCTCCGTACGGGCGTCGCCCTCGGCGAGCAGGTCGACCAGCCCCAACTCCCGCGCCTCCGGCGCCTCCACCCGGCGGGCCGTGAAGATCAGCTCCGCCGCCCTGGCCGCGCCCACCCGGCGCGGCAGCAGCTGGGTGCCGCCACCCCCGGGGATGACCCCCACGGAGACCTCCGGCAGCCCCACCACGGTGCTCGCGTCACCGACGATCACATCGCAGGCGAGCGCCAGCTCGTACCCCCCGCCCAGCGCGAAGCCGTGCACCGCCGCGACGGCCGGCATCGGCAGATCGAGGACCCCGGTGTACGCGGCACGGGCGGTGGGCCGCTGGCGCACCAGCTCGGCGTCGGTGAGGGAGTTGCGCTCCTTGAGGTCCGCCCCGACGCAGAAGGCGCGGTCGTGCGTGGAGGTGAGCACCACCACCCGTACCCCCGGGTCGTCCGCGAGCGCCGCGCACGCGTCGGCGAGGGAGCGGGCCATGGCGGAGGAGACGGCGTTCATGGCGCGCGGCCGGTCGAGCACCAGCTCGGCGACATGGTCGCGGACGCGGACGAGGACGTACTCCCCGAACCGCTGCCCGCCCTCCGCCCCGGCCTCCGGCCCTGCGCCCGGCTCGTACCGCTGCTCGTCATCGGAATCGGACATCAGGGCACCCTCCCGGTTAACGACGGTTCACCGGATCATAGGGGCACCCCCACGGGCGCGTCAGGGTCTGCGGGAGAGCAGCCAGGGCTCCACGACCCCGAGCCCGCGCACCGGCCGCTGCCACATCGGCTGGAGCGCGAAGCGGTACGCGGGCGCCTGCCCGCCCTCCTTCTCCGCCGCTGCCGCCTCCTCGGCGGCCAGCGCCTCCGACGCGGGCGCGTCCCCCGTGCGGATCAGCCCCTCGGCGAACGCCCCGTCCACCAGGACGGCGTCCTTCGGCGCTATCGACGTGAGCCGGCTCGCCAGGTTCACCGTGGTGCCGAAGACATCGCCCATCCGCGTCGTGACCGTGCCGAAGGCGATCCCGACCCGCAGGGCGGGCATCGTCTCGTCCTGGGTCATGGCGTCTATCAGCCGGAGCGCGATCTCGGCGGCGGTGCCCGCGTCGTCCGCCGCGTACAGCACCTCGTCCCCGAGGGTCTTGATCAGCCGGCCGCCGTGGGCCGCGACCAGATCAGCCGATGTGGTCTCGAAGGCCTCGACCAGCTCGCCCAGCTCCTCCTCCTCCAGACGGCGGGTCAGCCGGGTGAAGCCGACCAGGTCGGCGAAGCCCACCGCGAGCCGGCGGTCGACCATCTCCTCGTCGTCCGCCGCCTGCACCACCCGGCCGGTCGCCGCCGCGAGCTGCCGGCGCCAGACGTAGCGCAGAAACTCCTCCAGCTCCGGCAGCAGCAGTTCGATCAGCGGATAGGTGACCTCGGTACGGGTCATCCCGGGCTCGGGCGGCTCGGTCAGCCCCTCCAGGAAGGAGTCGATCTGCCACTCCGCCAGCCGGGCGGTGGTCTGCCCGGTCGAGCGCGCCACCTGGATCGCCATGGGCTCGCTGAGCAGCCCCGCCTCCACCAGACCGGCGAGCCGCCGCAGGGCCAGCACATCGGCCTCGGTGAGCGCCTTCGCCTGGCCGATGTCGGCGAAACCCATCGCCCGCCAGAAACGGGAGGCCAGCTCCATGGAGACACCGGCGGTGCGGGCCGCCTGGAAGGGGGTGTAGCGGCGGTCCGCGCCGAGGATCAGCGCTTCGAGCCGGATGGCGAGCGGGTCGTCGGTGGGCTCGGCGGTGTGGTCGACCGCGTGGTGCGGCGTCGGATGCACCGACGAGCCGGACGCGCCGGAGGACCCGGACGGGCCCCCGGGGGCGCCGCCCGCGGCCCCGGGGTCCGGGGCGGCGCGGCGGGACGGGCCCGGCGGCGGAACGGACCCATCGGACGCGCTCGCGCCGGATGTGGTGTCGTCGCCGGTCACCAGCCGCCTCCTGCCCGTTCCCTGCGCACTGTTCTGCCGTTCTCGATCTGTCGCTCGATCGCCTCAACGATACGGCAGGTGTGCCCTGGCTCACGTCCCCGTGGCCGTTCGGGTTCATCCGGCGGGCCGCACGGCGGGCCCGGGGCTCAGCCGGCCGGCCGCAGATGGACGATGTCGCCCGCGCCGACCGCCTCCCGCTCCCCGTTCTCCAAGGTCAGCACCAGTCTCCCGGCCCCGTCCAGCGCCACCGCCTCCCCGGTCAGCGAACGGTCCCCCGGCAGCTGCGCCCGTACCGTGCGGCCCAGGGTCGCGCACCCCGCCGCGTAGGCGGGCTGGATCTCCGAGAGCGCCGGGTCGCCGCCGGCCGCGCGCCACTTCCCGTACCACTGCTCCAGGGAGCGCAGCACGGCCCGCAGCAGCGGGTCGCGGTCGGTGGAGACGGCGTTCGCGAGGGCGAGCGAGCCCGCCGTGGGGACGGGCAGCTCATCGGAGCGGAGGGTGACATTGACGCCGATGCCGATCACCACGGCGTCGTCACCGGCCCGCTCGGCGAGGATGCCGCCGGCCTTGCGCTCCTGGCCGTCGACCTTCACCAGCAGGTCATTGGGCCATTTGAGGGAGGTGTCCACGCCGGCGGCCCGGCTCAGCCCGGTCGCGGTGGCGACCCCGGCGAGCAGCGGCAGCCAGCCCCACTGTTCGACGGGCACGCCGGGGCCGGGCCGCAGCACCACGGAGAGGAAGATCCCCGAGCGCGGCGGCGCGGACCAGGTCCGGTCGAGCCGGCCCCGGCCGGCGGTCTGCTCCTCGGCGACGAGCACCGCGCCCTCGGTGAGCGGGGTGCGGCGCACCAGGTCGGAGTTGGTGGAACCGGTCGTGGGCACGACATCGAAGGAGGTCCACAGCCCGGCGGGGCGGAGCAGGGCGCGGCGCAGCGCGGCGGTGTTCAGCGGCGGGCGGTCCAGGTCGGACCAGCGGCCGGGGGGCGCATTCTCTGGCGTCATGCAAGCCAGGTTAGGTGTGGTAAACGCCGCACTGCCGAACCGTATCCACGCCGATACGCTACGACTCGGTAGCTCAGCGGACGACAGCATTCAGCCGAGTCGCCGTACCGCTCAGCAGCCCCAGCAGCCCCGCAGCCCCGCAGCCCCAGCGTTACGCGAACACCACCCACCAAGGCAGCAGCACGCCACCGAGCCAGCCGCACAGCCGCTCAGCCGCACCGACGGCTGACCAGCCAGGGGAGCCGCATCCCGATGTCCGAGCCGGAACAGACCGACCTCCACACCACCGCAGGAAAGATCGCGGACCTTCGGCGCCGCGTCGACGAGGCCACCCACGCCGGCTCCGCCCGGGCGGTGGAGAAGCAGCACGCCAAGGGCAAACTGACGGCCCGTGAGCGAGTGGATCTGCTGCTGGACGAGGACTCCTTCGTCGAGCTGGACGAACTGGCCCGGCACCGCTCCACCAATTTCGGCCTGGAGCGCACCCGCCCGTACGGGGACGGGGTGGTCACCGGCTACGGCACGGTCGACGGGCGCCCGGTCGCCGTCTTCTCGCAGGACTTCACGGTCTTCGGCGGGGCGCTCGGCGAGGTCTTCGGACAGAAGATCATCAAGGTGATGGACTTCGCCCTGAAGACGGGGTGCCCGGTCATCGGCATCAACGACTCCGGGGGCGCCCGCATCCAGGAGGGGGTGAGCGCGCTCGGGATGTACGGGGAGATCTTCCGCCGCAACACCCACGCCTCCGGGGTCATCCCGCAGATCTCGCTGGTGGTGGGCCCGTGCGCGGGCGGCGCCGTCTACTCCCCGGCGATCACCGACTTCACGGTGATGGTGGACCAGACCTCGCACATGTTCATCACGGGACCGGATGTCATCAAGACGGTCACCGGCGAGGACGTGGGCTTCGAGGCGCTCGGCGGCGCCCGCACCCACAACACGACCTCGGGCGTGGCGCACCACATGGCGGGGGAGGAGAAGGACGCCATCGAGTACGTCAAGTCCCTGCTCTCCTATCTCCCGTCGAACAATCTCTCCGAGCCGCCCGCCTTCCCCGAGGAGGCCGACCTCGCGCCCTCGGCCGAGGATCTGGAGCTGGACTCCCTGATCCCGGACAGCGCGAACCAGCCGTACAACATGCACACGGTCATCGAGCATGTGCTGGACGAGGGCGAGTTCCTGGAGACGCAGGCGCTGTTCGCGCCGAACATCGTCACCGGCTTCGGGCGGGTGGAGGGGTTCCCGGTCGGGATCGTGGCCAATCAGCCGATGCAGTTCGCGGGCTGTCTGGACATCAACGCCTCCGAGAAGGCGGCCCGGTTCGTCCGCACCTGCGACGCCTTCAACGTCCCGGTGCTGACCTTCGTCGACGTCCCCGGGTTCCTTCCCGGGGTGGACCAGGAGTACGGCGGGATCATCCGCAGGGGCGCCAAGCTGATCTACGCCTACGCCGAGGCGACCGTGCCGCTGATCACGGTCATCACCCGCAAGGCGTTCGGCGGCGCGTACGACGTGATGGGCTCCAAGCACCTGGGGGCCGATCTCAATCTCGCCTGGCCCACCGCGCAGATCGCGGTGATGGGTGCCCAGGGCGCGGTGAGCATTCTGCACCGCCGGACGATCGCCGCCGCCGACGACCCGGAGGCGGTGCGGGCCGAGCTGATCCAGTCGTACGAGGACACTCTGCTCAACCCGTACACGGCGGCCGAGCGCGGCTATGTCGACGCGGTGATCCTGCCGTCGGACACCCGGGCGCAGATCGTGCGGGGCCTGCGGCAGCTGCGGAACAAGCGGGAGAGCCTGCCGCCGAAGAAGCACGGGAACATTCCCCTGTAGGCCGGCGCTTCCCCCACCGTGGTGACCCTCACCGGAAAGGCAGCTCGATGATCAAGGTCGTACGGGGCAATCCCACCCCGGAGGAGTTGGCCGCCGCCCTCGCGGTGGTCCGGGCGCGGGCCGCTGCCTCGGCGGGGGCCGGGGCGGCGGAGGGCGCCGCGCCGCCGCCCCAGCAGTGGTCGGACCCGGCGATGGTCGCCCGTGGCCGGCACCCGCTGCCGGGCCCCCGGGCCTGGGCCCGCACCTACTGGCCGGTGTAGCGGACCGCTCCAGCACCGCTCCGAGGCCCCACCGGGTGTGCCCGGGCCCCGCCGGGGATCGGCCGGGGGTACGCCGGAGCCGCGCCGGGCCGCTCCGGAGCGCTGCGAAAGCCCCGCCCGAGCCCGGCCCAAGAGGGGCCCGGGCCCCGCCGGACCCCCTGGCGGGGCGCGCTCCCCGACGGCGCGCTCGCGGGCTCTATCACGCGATTCGAACAGCCTTCGGTATGTGCTCCGGACCACCCGGCCGGTTGAGTACCCGTACTCAGGCGCGGCCCCGGCGGCCGGGCGCACCATCGGAGACATGCTGTGGTCGGACCCCGAGAACGAGCCCCCGAAGGAACTGCGGGAGACCCAGGCGATGATGCGCCGGGCGGGCCTGCTGCTCGCGCTGGCCATGGTCCTTGGGATGTTTGTCATCGGTCTGCGCTGAGCGCCGCCTACCATGGCGTGCATGACCGCCCGAACCCCGCGACTGGTACTCGCCTCCGCCTCCCCCGCCCGTCTGCGTCTGCTGCGTGAGGCGGGGTTCGCGCCCGAGGTGATCGTGAGCGGTGTCGACGAGGACGCCCTGAGCGCCCCGACACCCGCCGAGCTGGCCCTGGTCCTCGCGGAGGCCAAGGCCGCCGTGGTGGCCGCCCGGCCGGACGCCGCCGGCGCGCTGGTCATCGGCTGCGACTCGGTGCTGGAACTGGATGGCGAGGCGCTGGGCAAGCCCGCCGACGCCGAGGAGGCCACCGCCCGCTGGAAGGCGATGCGCGGGCGCTCGGGGGTGCTCCAGACCGGGCACTGTGTCACCGACACCACCACCGGGCGGATCGCCTCGGCGACCGCGTCGACGACGGTCCGCTTCGGCGAGCCGACGGACGCGGAGATCGCCGCCTATGTCGCCAGCGGGGAACCGCTGCACGTGGCGGGCGCGTTCACCCTGGACGGCCGCTCGGCGCCGTTCATCGACGGGATCGACGGCGACCACGGCAATGTCATCGGACTGTCGCTGCCGCTGCTGCGGGTGCTCCTGGCGGAGCTGGGCCACTCGGTCACCGATCTGTGGGCCTAGGGAGTTTCTTTCGGATCGGGCCGGATCGGTGAGCGGGGCCCGGGCGCCGCTCAGGGAGCGGCGGGCCGGGGCGGGGCCGGTTCGGGCACGGCGGCGGGCGCCCGGTCCGCTCCGGCGCGGAACTGCTTCCCGTAGGCGACCAGGACGGCCACCACCCCACCCATCCCCACCATCAGCACCGCGAAGGCAGACCACCCCACCAGCCCCACCGTCACCGCGCCCAGCACGGCGTGCACCACGGCGGCGGCGATCAGCAGCACCCGGCCGGCGCGGCCGGGCGCCCGGTCCCGTACCCCCGCGAGCAGGGAGACCAGCGCGCACCCGGCCAGGAAGACCCCGGCCGCGCCGCCCGCCACCCAGGTCCCGGCGGCCGTCGCGGCCGGGTCCAGCCCGTCCAGTGACATGCTCTGGCCGTCCACGAACGTCGCGAGGACCCCGTGGATCACCACCAGTCCGACGGCCTCCACCAGCAGGACCAGCGCGGCCACGACCGCGATCGGTCTGCGTATCACAACGCCCCCCAACCCGTTGGTCACCGTGAGTGCCCAACGACGACAGCGCGCACGCTACTAACGGGTAAACCCGGCCACAAGGGCCCCGGCACACACCTGTCAAGCTTCCGCCACCGCAGTCACCGCAACGGGCCCCACAGCGGGCCCCGTGGCTGACACCGCCGCAAAGAATCACTCGCCCGTTCGTAGGGACCCCACAAAGAAACACGTCCGGCGGCTGGGCTCCCGAACAGAGACCTGCGCCACACAACACGGCTACGCTGCATGACGGAAGCCCGTCGTACCGTGGTGCGACAAGGGATTTCGCGACTTGCGCGAGCCTCGAATCACGCTCCGTGTGGGCAAGCTCACCAATGGGGACGGGTCGAAAGGCCGTGTCGGTAGTCCCTAAACTCAGCTTGTTTCAAGGAGGGAGCCATCGTGCGCAAGGTGCTCATCGCCAACCGTGGCGAAATCGCTGTCCGCGTTGCCCGTGCCTGCCGGGATGCCGGAATCGCGAGCGTAGCCGTCTACGCCGATCCGGACCGGGACGCGCTGCACGTCCGCGCGGCGGACGAGGCGTTCGCCCTGGGCGGTGACACACCGGCCGCCAGCTATCTCGACATGGGCAAGGTCCTCCAGGCAGCCAAGGACTCCGGGGCGGACGCGATCCACCCCGGTTACGGCTTCCTCTCCGAGAACGCCGAGTTCGCCCAGGCCGTCATCGACGCCGGGCTGACCTGGATCGGACCGCCGCCGTCCGCGATCCGCGACCTGGGCGACAAGGTCGCCGCCCGCCATATCGCCCAGCGCGCCGGCGCCCCGCTGGTGGCCGGCACCCCCGACCCGGTCTCCGGCGCCGACGAGGTCGTCGCCTTCGCCGAGGAGCACGGTCTGCCGATCGCGATCAAGGCCGCCTTCGGCGGCGGCGGGCGCGGTCTGAAGGTCGCGCGCACCCTGGAGGAGGTCCCGGAGCTGTACGACTCCGCCGTCCGCGAGGCCGTCGCGGCCTTCGGCCGGGGCGAGTGCTTCGTCGAGCGCTATCTCGACCGGCCCCGCCACGTCGAGACCCAGTGCCTGGCCGACCAGCACGGCAATGTCGTCGTCGTCTCCACCCGCGACTGCTCCCTCCAGCGCCGCCACCAGAAGCTGGTCGAGGAGGCGCCCGCGCCCTTCCTCTCCGACGAGCAGAACGCGGAGCTGTACGCCGCCTCCAAGGCCATCCTCAAGGAGGCGGGCTACGCCGGCGCCGGCACTGTCGAGTTCCTCGTCGGCACCGACGGCACCATCTCCTTCCTGGAGGTCAACACCCGCCTCCAGGTGGAGCACCCGGTGACCGAGGAGGTCACCGGCATCGACCTGGTCCGCGAGATGTTCCGGATCGCCGACGGCGAGGAGCTGGGGTACGGCGACCCGGCCGTGCGCGGTCACTCCTTCGAGTTCCGGATCAATGGCGAAGACCCCGGCCGGGGCTTCCTGCCCGCCCCCGGCACCGTCACCCTCTTCGCCCCGCCGACCGGCCCCGGTGTCCGCCTGGACGCGGGGGTGGAGTCCGGCAGCGTCATCGGCCCCGCGTGGGACTCGCTGCTCGCCAAGCTCGTCGTCACCGGCGCCACCCGCGAGCAGGCGCTCCAGCGCGCCTCCCGCGCGCTGGCCGAGTTCCAGGTCGAGGGCATGGCCACCGCCATCCCCTTCCACCGCGCCGTGGTGGTCGACCCGGCCTTCACCGCCGACCCGTTCCGTGTCCACACCCGGTGGATCGAGACCGAGTTCGTCAACGAGATCCCGGCCTTCACCGCCCCGGCGGAGGCCGACGCCGAGGACGAGCCCGGCCGCGAGACCGTGGTGGTGGAGGTGGGCGGCAAGCGCCTGGAGGTCTCCCTGCCGTCCTCCCTCGGCATGACCCTGGCCCGCACCGGTCTGGCCGCGGGCGCCAAGCCCAAGCGCCGCGCCGCGAAGAAGTCCGCGTCCGCCGCGTCCGGCGACACCCTCGCCTCCCCCATGCAGGGGACGATCGTCAAGATCGCCGTCGAGGAGGGCCAGCAGGTCCAGGAGGGCGATCTGATCGTCGTCCTGGAGGCCATGAAGATGGAGCAGCCCCTCAACGCCCACCGCGCGGGCACCGTCAAGGGCCTCAGCGCGCAGGTCGGCGCCTCCGTCTCCTCCGGCGCGGCCATCTGCGAGATCAAGGACTGAGCCCCGGCCCCTTCTCTGTCGGCCCTCGTCGGAAGGGGCCCGCGCGACCGGTGTTCGACTCCGGGCGGCGGGCCCCTTCCGCCGTGGCGGCGGGGCGGCGGCCGGGGCGGTGGCATCCTGTCACTCCGGCCGGGTGACGGCCGGCGCGCGCCCGGGAGAACCGGACGGACCGGACGGACCCAGGGAGGACCGCACGATGGCGACCAGTACGGTGGGCTCGGCCCGCCCCATGCGGGCCGATGCCCGCCGCAACTACGAACGGCTGCTCACCGAGGCCCGTGCGGTCTTCGCCGAGCACGGCACGGACGCCTCCCTGGAGGAGATCGCCCGCCGCTCGGGCGTCGGCATCGGCACGCTGTACCGGCACTTCCCGAACCGCCAGGCCATGATGAACGCCGTGTTCGGGGAGGCCGTGGACGCGCTCCTCGAACGGTCGCACCAGCTGGAGCACGCGGCGCGGCCCTGTACGGCGCTGATCGAGTGGCTGCGCGCGCTCATCGCCCACACCAGTGAGTACCGGGGGCTCTCCGGGGCGCTGATGTCGGCGGCGCAGGACGAGAGTTCGGCGCTGGCACAGTGCTGTGTGCCGCTGCGCGAGGCCGGGGACCGGCTGCTGCGGCGGGCCCGGGAGGCGGGGTCGGTGCGGGGCGATGTCTCGGTGGACGATCTGATGCAGCTCACCAAGGCCATCGCCCTGGCCGGCGAGCAGTCCCCGGACGACCCCGCACTGCCGGACCGGCTGCTGAATCTGACACTGCGGGGGCTGCGCCCGGACGGTACGGGGATCTGACGGGGCGCGCGGGCTGCTCATCTGGGCAGCCTGAACCGGGTTCTCGGGACAGCGAGTCCCAGGGCGCCTTCCGGCAGCGGATACGGATCGACCGACGCGGCGGGTCGACGCGGCGACGCGGGGTGCAGGGCCGGGCGCGCGGGGTGCAGGGCCGGGCGCGCGGGCCGCTCGTCCAGGCACCCTGAACCGGACTCTCGGCAGTACGGATCGACCGACGCCGCGGGTCGACGCGGGCGCGGGCGCGCGGGCCGCTCGTCCGGACAACCTGAACCCGGCTCTCGGGACAGCGAGTCCCAGGGCGCCTTCCGGCAGCGGATACGGATCAGCCGACGCGGCGGCACGGGCGCGGCGCGGCAGGACACGAGCACCGGTCGGTAACGGCTCATCCGCGCTGAACGGTCGGTGGGAAGCACCAGCGGGCGATCGGCTCTGCGTGGTGCCGCGAGGAGCCGCGAGCCGCGAGCGGGACGATCACCACAGAGGCCGGCTGCTCCGCGCGCGGCCCTCCACCGGCCTCGGACGCGGCGCGACCGTCCGGAGGAGTTCAGCGGCGGCGGAGGTCCGCCATCCTGGCGCCGCGCTCCACCGCTCCCGTGCCGCCGCCCCCCACCCCCGGCTCAAGTCCGCCCGCGGGGTTGAGCCGCTGCGGACCCGGACCGGCGCCTCCCCGGGTGCGGCGCTGCCCCGGGAGCGGCACATCGCGGCGCGGTGGCCGCCCCGGAGCCGTATCGCCCTCGCCGGACGGCGGGGACTGCGGCGGCGACGCGGCACCCGTGCCCGCCACCGCGATCTGTACGCCCTGGTCGGCCAGGGCCTGGAGTTCGGTGGCCGCCCGGTCGTCGTGGGCCGGGGGCTCGTCGGTGACCAGCCGGGTGATCACATCGGTGGGCACGGTCTGGAACATCGTGTCGGCGCCGAGCTTGGTGTGATCGGCGAGGACCACCACCTCGGCCGCCGCCTGCACCAGCGCCCGGTCGACGCTCGCCGAGAGCATGTTGGAGGTGGAGAGGCCCCGCTCGGCGGTCAGCCCGCTGCCGGAGAGAAAGGCGCGGGAGACCCGCAGCCCCTGGAGCGACTGCTCCGCCCCGCTGCCGACCAGGGCGTAGTTGGAGCCGCGCAGCGTGCCGCCGGTCATGACGACCTCGACCCGGTTGGCGTGGGCGAGCGCCTGGGCGACGAGCAGGGAGTTGGTGACGACGGTCAGTCCGGGGACCCGGGCGAGCCTGCGGGCCAGCTCCTGGGTGGTGGTGCCCGCGCCGACGACGATGGCCTCGCCCTCGTCGACGAGGCCGGCGGCGAGATCGGCGATCGCCGTCTTCTCCGCGGTGGCGGACAGGGACTTCTGCGGAAAGCCGGACTCCCGGGTGAAGCCGCCCGGCAGTACCGCACCGCCGTGCCGGCGGTCGAGGAGTCCTTCGGCCTCCAGCGCCCGCACATCCCGCCGTACGGTCACTTCGGAGGTCTGGACGACGCGGGCGAGCTCACGGAGCGACACGGCCCCGTTGGCACGCACCATTTCAAGGATCAATTGGCGACGTTCTGCAGCGAACACGAAACTGACAGTAACCTGAGCGGCCGATAGTTTTCAGCACTATGCGCCGAATAACAAGTAATGCGCTCACCATGGCCCGTCAAGTGGTATGAGCGCGCACCGGAGATGGCCACCAAACGATCACACCCGGACGGCGGGCCCGGGGCGCGCGGAGCCGGTCCGCGGCCCCGCGCCGGACCCCGGCGGTCAGCCCTCGCCGGTGGCCTTGCGGGTGTGCAACTGCCGTGCCACCTCGGCAATCGAGCCGGACAGGGAGGGGTAGACGGTGAAGGCGTTGGCGATCTGCTCCACCGTCAGATTGTTGTCGACCGCGATCGAGATCGGGTGGATCAGCTCGCTCGCGCGCGGCGCCACGACGCATCCGCCGACCACGATCCCCGTACCCGGCCGACAGAAGATCTTCACAAAACCGTCCCGAATACCCTGCATCTTCGCGCGGGGGTTGCGCAGCAGCGGCAGCTTGACGGCCCGTGCATCGATCTTGCCCGCGTCGACATCCGCCTGGCTGTAACCGACGGTGGCGATCTCCGGGTCGGTGAAGACATTGGAGGAGACGGTCTTCAGGTTCAGCGGGGTGACCGCGTCGCCGAGGAAGTGGTACATCGCGATGCGGCCCTGCATGGCCGCGACCGAGGCGAGCGCGAAGACCCCGGTGACGTCACCGGCCGCGTACACGCCCGGAGCGCTGGTGCGGGAGACCCGGTCGGTCCGGATGTGCCCGGAGTCCTTGAGCCGTACGCCCGCCTCCTCCAGACCCATGCCCGCGGTGTTGGGGATCGCGCCGACCGCCATCAGGCAGTGGCTGCCGGAGATGACCCGGCCGTCGGAGAGGGTGACCTCGACCCGGTCGCCGACCCGCTTGGCGGACTCGGCGCGGGAGCGGGCCATGACGTTCATCCCGCGGCGGCGGAAGACGTCCTCCAGGACGGCGGCGGCGTCCGGGTCCTCACCGGGGAGCACCCGGTCCCGGGAGGAGACCAGGGTGACCCGGGAGCCGAGCGCCTGGTAGGCGCCGGCGAACTCGGCGCCGGTGACGCCGGAGCCGACCACGATCAGCTCTTCGGGCAGCTCGTCCAGGTCGTAGACCTGGGTCCAGTTGAGGATGCGCTCGCCGTCGGGCAGCGCGTCGGGGATCTCGCGGGGATGGCCGCCGGTGGCGATCAGCACGGCGTCGGCGACCAGGGTCTCCTCGGTGCCGTCGGCGGCCCGGACGACGACCTTGCGGGAGCCGTCGGTGGCCTGCCGGCCGTCCAGCCGGCCCCGGCCGCGCACCACGCGCGCGCCGGCCCGGGTCACGGAGGCGGTGATGTCGTGCGACTGCGCCAGCGCGAGCCGCTTCACCCGCCGGTTCACCTTGCCGAGGTCCACGCCCACGACCCGGGCCGACTGCTCCATCGGCGGGGTGTCGTCGGCGACGATGATGCCCAGTTCCTCGTAGGACGAGTCGAAGGTGGTCATCACCTCCGCCGTGGCGATGAGGGTCTTGGAGGGCACACAGTCAGTCAGTACGGACGCGCCGCCGAGGCCGTCGCAGTCGACGACGGTCACCTCCGCGCCGAGTTGGGCGCCCACCAGGGCCGCCTCGTATCCGCCGGGTCCGCCGCCGATGATCACGATCCGGGTCACTGGGGTCACGCCTCGCGCTCTCGTTGCTGCCGGGTGGGCCGGGGCGGTGTCGTCCCGCTGGGCGGTCCCACTGAGGGGCTGGAGTACGTACCCCATTGTCCCGCACGCTTCAAGCTGCTCGCCCCCGGGGCCTCCTTCGGTGTCCGGGGCTCCCCACAGGGGACCACGCGGGTGCCCGGAGCCGCCGCTCAGGGGGTCCGCCGGGGTGCCGGCCCCCCGCCCGGGGGACCACGCCGCGCAGGGCGACCACCCGGGCCCCTCCCGTACCCTCAATCCCATGTCGCTCTACGCCGCGTACGCCGGCAACCTCGACGCGCGGCTGATGACCCGCCGCGCACCGCACTCCCCGCTGCGCGGCACGGGCTGGCTCAACGGCTGGCGGCTGACCTTCGGCGGCGAGCAGATGGGCTGGGAGGGGGCGCTGGCCACCATCGTGGAGGCGCCGCGCTCGCAGGTCTTCGTCGCGCTCTACGACATCGCGCCGATGGACGAGGACTCGATGGACCGCTGGGAGGGTGTCGGCCTGGACATCTACCGGCGGATGCGGGTCCGGGTGCACACCCTGGACGGCGAGGAACCCGCCTGGGTGTATGTGCTGAACGGATACGAGGGCGGGCTGCCGTCGGCCCGCTATCTGGGCGAGATCGCGGACGCGGCGGACTCGGCGGGCGCGCCGCACGACTATGTGATGGAGCTGCGCAAACGGCCCTGCTAGGGCCCTCTCCGCTTCCCCGGCCGCGGCTTCCCGGCCGGCTTTCGTGGGAAACGACAAGACAACGATCCGAGGACCGTACGCTGCTGCATCTACGCGCGTAGGGATTCAGCGGTTACCCTCATTCGCGTGAACGCACATGTGAATCCGGACCTCGACGGCGCTACCGCCGACCCCCACCAGACGGCCGGTGCCGCCGCCGCGCGCCTGCGCGAGCTGACCGGCGCCGAGACGCACGACGTGGCTTTGGTGATGGGCTCCGGCTGGGCACCGGCCGTGGACGCGCTCGGCGCGCCCGAGGCGGAGTTCCCGGTCACCGAACTGCCCGGCTTCCCGCCGCCCGCGGTCGAGGGCCACGGCGGCAAGATCCGCTCGTACCGCATCGGCGACAAGCGCGCGCTGGTCTTCCTCGGCCGTACCCACTATTACGAGGGCCGCGGCGTGGCCCCCGTCGCCCACGGTGTGCGCACCGCGGTCGCGGCCGGCTGCAAGACCATCGTCCTGACCAACGGCTGCGGCGGTCTGCGCGAGGGCATGCGCCCGGGTCAGCCGGTGCTGATCAGCGACCACATCAACCTCACCGCGACCTCGCCGATCATCGGCGCGAACTTCGTGGACCTCACCGACCTCTACTCGCCGCGGCTGCGCGCGCTGTGCAAGGAGGTGGACTCCTCCCTCGAAGAGGGGGTGTACGTCCAGTTCCCCGGCCCGCACTACGAGACGCCCGCCGAGATCAACATGGTCCGTGTGCTCGGCGGCGACCTGGTCGGCATGTCCACCGTCCTGGAGGCCATCGCGGCCCGTGAGGCGGGCGCCGAGGTGCTGGGCATCTCCCTGGTCACCAATCTGGCCGCGGGCATGTCGGGCGAGCCGCTCAACCACGAGGAGGTCCTCCAGGCCGGCCGTGACTCGGCGGCCCGGATGGGCGAGCTGCTGACAAGGGTCCTCGCGCGGCTCTGAGCCGGAGCGGGCCGGGGGCGGCGGGGGCGGGAGCCCGGGGCGGCAGGGGTCGCCCCGGTCCTCCCCGCATCCGCCGCGCCCGGCCGGGAACCGGCTTTCCCGGCCCCGGGACGGCTCCCGGGACAGCTCCCGGCCACCCGAGGTCACCGGAACGACCTTCCCCTGCCCGGTTCCGTCATCACGGCCACCACCCACCCCGGCCGATGATGGACCCCCGGCACCAGAAGACACACGGAACACGAGAGGCGGAGCGACCGTGCAGCAGGACCTCATCGCGCGGGCCCGGGCATGGCTGGCGGAGGACCCGGATCGGGAGACCCGGGACGAGCTGGCCGAGCTGATCCGGACGGAGGCCGCGGACGAGCTGGCCGCACGGTTCAGCGGCACCCTCCAGTTCGGTACGGCGGGACTCCGCGGCGAGCTGGGCGCGGGCCCCATGCGGATGAACCGCGCCGTGGTGATCCGCGCCGCCGCCGGCCTCGCCGCGTACCTCAGGGCCCGGGGCCAGGGCGACGGCCTGGTCGTCGTCGGCTACGACGCCCGCTACAAGTCGGCCGACTTCGCCCGGGACACCGCCGCGGTGATGACCGGGGCCGGGCTGCGCGCCGCCGTGCTGCCGAGGCCGCTCCCCACCCCCGTACTGGCGTTCGCCATAAGGCAGCTGGGCGCGGTGGCCGGGGTCGAGGTCACCGCGAGCCACAATCCGCCCCGGGACAACGGCTACAAGGTCTACCTCGGCGACGGCTCCCAGATCGTGCCGCCCGCCGACGCGGAGATCGCCGCCGAGATCGACGCGATCCGCAGCCTGGCCGACGTCCCCCGCGCCGACTCCGGCTGGGAGACCCTGGGCGAAGAGGTCCTGGACGCCTATCTGGCCCGTACCGACGCCGTGCTGGCCCCCGGCTCCCCCCGCACCGCCCGCGTCGTCTACACGGCCCTGCACGGCGTCGGCAAGGACGTCCTGACGGCGGCCTTCGCGCGGGCCGGGTTCCCGGCGCCCGTCCTCGTACCGGAACAGGCGGAGCCCGATCCGGCGTTCCCGACGGTGGCCTTCCCCAACCCGGAGGAGCCGGGCGCGATGGATCTCGCGTTCGCGACCGCCCGCCGGGCCGCCCCCGACATCGTGATCGCCAACGACCCGGACGCGGACCGCTGCGCCGTCGCCGTCCCGGCCGGCGGTGACTGGCGGATGCTCCGCGGCGACGAGGTCGGCGCCCTCCTCGCGGCCCACCTGGTCCGCGCCGGCGCGCGCGGCACCTTCGCCGAGTCGATCGTCTCCTCCTCCCTGCTGGGCCGGATCGCCGAGGCCGCGGGCGTCGGGTACGAGGAGACGCTGACGGGCTTCAAGTGGATCGCCCGCGTCGAGGGACTGCGGTACGGATACGAGGAGGCGCTCGGCTACTGCGTCGACCCCGAGGGCGTGCGCGACAAGGACGGCATCACGGCGGCGCTGCTCATCGCCGAACTGGCCTCCGTCCTGAAGGAGGAGGGCCGCACCCTCACCGACCTGCTCGACGACCTGGCGGTGGAGCACGGTCTGCACGCCACGGACCAGCTCTCGGTCCGCGTCCAGGACCTGGGGGTCATCGCCGACGCGATGTCCGCCCTCCGCGCCGCCCCGCCCGCCGCGCTGGCGGGCCTGACGGTGACCGCCGCCGAGGATCTGACCCGGGGCACCGGCTCCCTCCCGCCGACGGACGGTCTGCGCTACCACCTCGACGGCGAGTACCGCGCCCGGGTGATCGTCCGTCCGAGCGGGACCGAGCCCAAGCTGAAGTGCTATCTGGAGGTCGTGGTCCCGGTGACCGCCCACGCGGGCCTGCCGGCGGCGCGCGAACGGGCCGCGGAGGTGCTGGCGCTGCTGAAGCGGGATGTGGCGTCGGCGGCGGGGATCTAGTCCCGGGCTCGGCCGGGGACCCGGGCTCGGCCAGGGACCCGGGCTCGGCCAGGGACCCGGGCCTCGGGGAGCCCGGGGCCTGCGGGAGCCGGGGGCCCGCGAGAGCCGGGGCCCGCCCGGACCGCCGGGCTTCCGGTTCGGGGCCCAGGGCTGCCGGCTTCCGCTCCCGGGGGCTCATGGTCTGCCGAGCCTCCATTCCCGGACCCGAGGTCTGCCGGCCTCCCGGCCTGGACTCCCCCGGTAATCGGGGTCTTCACCGCGCCAGGCGGGCCCCGGAGCCCCGGGCCCTCCGGGCTTCGCCCCGGGAGCCGGCCGCCCGGCCGCCGAGAAACCGGGAGCCGGGAGCCGAACGCCCGGCCGCCGAGTTCCCGGGAGCCGGCAGTCCGGGGACCCCGCCCGTCCTCCGGGACTCGTACCGGAGGAGACGCGCACCGTACGGGTGAATCTCCCCCGGCTCCCGTGCAGCGCACCCCTCTCCTCCGCGCGGTCGGGCAAGGGTGGGCCCGGTAGTGATGGCCGACCCCAGGAGCGCAGCCGTTGTCCCCCGCGTCCCCCGCCGCGACCGCTCACGCCTTCGTCCCCGCCTCCCGCAGCCCCCAGGCCCCGGGGGGCGGCGGCGCACCGGAGCCCGGCGGCCGGCTGCTGCGCTCGCTCCGGTACGCCGGGCCCGCGCTGGCGGCGTATCTGGCGGTACGGCTCTGTGGGCTGCTGGTCCTGGCCCGGCTGGCGCACACCAAGGGCCACGGGGTGTGGCCGACCCTCGCCACCTCATGGGACTCGCACTGGTACCTGGGCATCGCGGCCGACGGGTACGCGGAGGCGCTCGGCACCCGCGTCAACGACAACAACCTCGCCTTCTTCCCGCTCTACCCCCTGCTGGTGAAGGCCCTCGCCACGGTGATTCCCGGTTCGCGGGCGTCGGTGGGCCTGCTGGTCGCGGTCGTCGCGTCGTTCGTGGCGGCGTGGGGGGTCTTCGCGGTCGGTGACCTGCTGTACGGGCGCCGCACGGGCACGCTGCTCACGGTGGTGTGGGGCGCGCTGCCGGTGGCGGCCGTGCAGTGGATGGGCTATACGGAGTCGCTGTTCACGGCCCTGTCCGCGTGGGCGCTGTACGCCGCGCTGGGGGACCGCTGGCTCTGGGCGGGCGCGCTGGCGTCGCTGGCGGGGCTGACCCGTCCGACGGGGGTCGCGGTGGCGGCGGCGGTCTCCCTCGCGGCGCTGCTGTCGTGCCGCCGCTCACCCCCGGGCCGGCGGGCGGCGGCGGTGACGGGCGCGGCGGTGGCCCCGCTGGGCTGGCTGGCGTATGTGGCGTGGGTGGGGGCGCGGGTGGGCCGCTGGGACGGGTACTTCGCGGTCCAGCGGCTGTGGAAGAACGAGTGGGACGGGGGCCGGGCGACCCTGCTGGAGCTGCGCCAGCAGCTGGTGTACGCGAGCCGCCCCCCGCTGTTCCTGCTGATCGTCTCGGCCGTGCTGATCGTCTCGGCCGTGCTCTATCTGCTCTGTCTGACCGACCGCCAGCCCCTGCCGCTGCTGGTCTTCACCGGGGTGCTGCTGCTGGTGGTGCTGGGCAGCGCGGGCGTGTACTTCCCCCGGGCCCGCTTCCTGCTCCCGGGCTTCCCCCTGCTGCTCCCCCTGGCCCGGGCGCTTGCCGGGGCGAGGAGCACGGCGACGGTGGGGGTGGTGCTGGTGGCGGCGGCCCTGCTGTCGGCGTGGGCGGGGGCCCATATGCTCCTGGTCTGGCCGGGCCCGCCGTAACCCTCAGCCGATGGCGAAGAGGACGGCCAGGAGCACGAGCCCCGCGACGGCCGGCGCGATCAGCTCGTACGCCCAGCGGGTCCGCACCTCGCCCTGCGCACCCGGCCGGGTGGCATGGTGCTCGGCGAGGAGCCGCAGCTCACGAATGGTCTGGTCCGCCTGCGCCATCCTCGGCTCGGGCTCGGCGGTGCCGACCCCGGAGGCGTGCGAACGGTCCCGCTTCGTCTGCTGCCGGTTGGCGCGCTTGCGCTGCCGCAGCGACACGGGAACGGCCCACATCTGGTACTTGTCGCCGTCCTTGGTGAAGACCTCGCTCGAATACCCGGCCCGGAAGTCCTCGACGGCCCCCCAGGGCAGCACGACGGAGCGGAACGGGTTCCGCACCCGCACCCGGTCGTCATTGACGAAGACGGCCGGCCGGAGCGTGAAGGCGACGACCAGCGGCACGGCGACCAGCGCGACGGCCACGGCGAACCAGGGCGTCCGCCCGGCCCCCCGGACGACGGCGTCCCCGGCGAGCCAGAGGATGAGCCCGAGCAGCAGCACACCACCGGCCATCCCGGCGGGCGACCGGAAGACCCGATCGGCGTAGGAGGGCTCTGCGGGCGACTGCGAGCTGGTCATACCCCCGATTCTGCCCCACGGCCCACAGGGGGCGCGCCCCGGGCGCCCACGCTCCCTCCGGGGGTGGTGTGTCCGGGCACCCGGTGATGGGCAGAAGGTCTGCGTGATCTGTCAGCTCTCGCTCCTAGACTGGCCGGGCCGCCACGAGAGGAAATGATCACCCATGCGCCCGCAGAGATTCCAGGGATTCGTCATCGACCTGGCCAAGAACAACCCCACCGCGATCCAGGTGCAGACACTCGCCGACGCGGGTGACGACAAGACTCCCTGCGGGGTCGCCGTCACCACCGCTGCGGGTGTCTCCCGGTGGGGCATCGTGGGCCAGCTCCCGGACGGTGCCAAGCACGAGGGATTCGACGACTCCCCGGTCAACGGGGACCCGATCGCCCCCGGGGACGCGCCCCAGGCGACCGACGCCCCCGAGGCGTGGTTGGCGGCGCTGCTCGCTCACTCCGAATCGCCCGAGATCGCCGGGATCGAACGCTGGTCGACTCGCGAGGAGGTCCGCCCCAACTACTACGGACTGACCGTCCGATTCCACAACTCCGCCAGAGTCTTCGTCCGCCTCCTCTGAATCCCCGCCGCGGCCCGGCCGGGGAGTGCACCACCAGTCGGCATTCACCTCACTGAAGGAGTGTCCTGGCATGGAACGCACCTGCGCCCGCCCCGGCAACCGTTTCGACCCGGCCCGCTGTGACGGCTCCTGCCCGGTCTGCGGTGCCATCGTCGGCTCACCCACCGGCTCGCCCACCACCATCCACCAGGGTTCCGACGGGTCCACCTGCTCGGGCACCAACCAGCCGGCGACCTGATACGGCCGAGAGCGGGCATCGCCGCAGTCCCCACCCGCGCGGGGATGGAATCGGGCGAGCTGCCGGACACACTCACACCATCCGCGAAGCCGGGCTCCCGAACTGATGGCGAAGCGCGCCGACAGAATCGAGGCTGCCGCGGCAGGGCGGAACGACATCCCCGGCGCGCTCACCCGGTGGACGCCGCGCGCCGGACCCGACGAAGGCGATCCGTTGCCGCGAACTCGCGATAGCATCCGCGGCCTGTCAACGGCCCCAGGAGCGGCTACCGCATGACCACTCGTGCCGTGACCGGACACATGGACCTGACGACGGTCGCCGGCGTTCCCCTCATCCGGACAAGCCCTGCACGGCCTGCTCCGCCCCCACGGCCCCGACTTCTCCGGTTTCTCCCTGCGTCGCCGCCGGCTCGGACAGCCTCTTCGCGCAGAAACCCGCCATCTCGGCGAGAGCGAACCCCTCGGCCCCCGCCGGCCACTCCCGGAACATTCCGAAACCGCTGTACGACCACGAGACGTCCGGGAGGTTCAGGCCCTCGGCATCGGGATGGAGCGAGAGCCCCACCGTGTCCTCCCCTCCCGCACCCGGAGCCCCGTCACTGACCGACCCTTCCGTCCACGCACTCGCGCAGCAGATCGGCGTGCCCGCAGTGACGGGCGTACTCGTCGATCCGGTGCACCATCAGCTCCCGGATCACGATCCCCTCCCTCCCCACGCGCTCGCCCAGATCCGTGTGCTTGGCCAGCTCGGCGTCGGTCGCCGCCTGCTCGCGCTCCAGATCGGCGTACGCGGCGTCGACCTCCGCGCGGTCGGCGACGGCTCCGTCGAAGTCCGCGTCCCGCTCGCCGTACAGCTTCGGCACCGGGTCGCCGTCGGTGATCCAGTTGCGCCAGTCCCGCTCCACCTCGGCGAGGTGCCGCACCAGCCCGAGCAGCGACATCGTCGACGGCGGAACCGACCGCCGGGCCATCTGCTCCGCGTCCAGCCCCTCGCACTTCATCCGCAGGGTCAGGCGGAAGCTCGCCAGGAAGTCCCGCAGCGTCGCCGGCTCACCCTCCGCGCCGGACCCTTCACTGTCGCGGGGGTCGTTGTCCGGGTCGACCCACATGTCCGGGTAGACGGTGGCCTGGGTCCAGCGTGCGGGTTGGTCGGTCATGCGCGCCATGTTCGCCGGGCGGGGCTCGGGCCCGCCACTCCTTTACGGCCGGGCGCTCACGGAAGCGGCCCGGCGTGCCGCGCCCTCCGGCCACACCCCGTCCACCGGCAGCCCGGCGGAATGCTCCCGTCGGTCAGATCCCTGTGTCCGGTCACAGCCGGGATGGGGGTCGGGGTCCTGGTCGCGGCACACCCGCCGAGTGGGCCTCGGACGCGTGGGCCCGTGCCGTGGTGTCCCTCTGCCTCGCCGCCTGACGCGGTGAGCCCCCGTGCTCGCTGCCCAACAGGGGCGGCGGGTGTGGGGACGTTTCCAATTCAGCGCAGCGCCGGCATATTCCCGTCACGCCAATCGTCAATCCGCTTACGAATACTAGGAACCATAGGCAGGTTTTCTGTTTCCGCAATTGTGAACCAGTCCACTTCAGTCGACTCACCCGAGGCCGACAAAGCCCCCCCGGCCGGATGAGCAAGAAAACAGATGGAGAATTCCTGTCGCACCTCTCCATCACTGTAGGAAAACACGTGCCCGGGATTTGTGTACGTACCAACAATGCCAACGAGTCTGACATTGAGCCCAGTTTCCTCCAGCGTCTCACGTACCGCGCAGTCGGGAAGCGACTCTCCAATATTCATGGCGCCGCCAGGAAGCGCCCACATCCCATTATCGATTCTCCGCTGGAGCAGTATGCGTCCAATTTCATCGACCACGATTGTCGATGCAGCAGGAATCAGACTATTCGCCGTCGGAGCGCACGGATCATTCTCGTAGTCACGCCTCGCCATGGCCGCCCTCTCCCCAAACATCTGTGCCACGACTCCAAATTTCCTCTACATGCGAAGCGAAGCGATCGAATATTCCATCATTCTGATGTCGGCGCAGATGCAATGTCGGAGCATCATGTCCGACTCGATGCGTGAGAAGCGGGGTCACGATCATATCGTGATCAAAACGGAATACCGACAGATGAGAATGACCTTCGCTATACCGTGCACCAATACCCAATTCGCCTCTTACTTTCTCCAACTCGGATAGCGTCACGCGAATGCGCGTTGCGAGAGTGAGCGGTACATTCTCCTGCGCCTCACGTTCGCGAGTCAGGGCACTGTCGGGATCGCCAATAATAAAGCGCACCCTGCATCCATTCCTTGCCTTTTTTCGCAACAGTTCTCCGAATTGCGACTGTTCGAGCCACAGAAAATAATTAGTGTAGCCGGCGAACGTCAACTCCTCCTCCGCCTTGGATATCAAAGAACTCCAGAGAGACGTGGGGCAATTGGAGCGGTACGGGTAGACGGAAACCACTTCCCTGTCAGGTCCAACCTTGATTGCCCTGCTCGCTGCCGCAGGCCACAACGTCGTTTCTTCCTCTCCGAGTTCTTCACAAATCAACCAGCGGTGCCGGGCTCGCGGTACCCGTCCCGGCTCGGTGATCCACCTGCCGACTGTCTTGATGTCGACACCGCAGCGCTCAGCCAACTGCCTGTCACTCACACGTGTTTTGGCCATGGCGTGACGCAGAGCTTCGTTCAAGATCAACCTCTGGGACGTTAGGGACGAATTTTTACCGTAGGCCATTTCCGTGCCGAACGTCCGGCGATCAGAGTAGAAACGTCCCCCGGGACGCGAAACGGTTGCGGTATGACGGATCTGACCAGCGCTGATGCTGATCTCACCGATAGCGACCGCCGCCCTCGTTCCCTTGAGCCGTCCCTCTCCGGGCTGTCGCCCCGTGTTCGACAGACAGGCCGACTGGCGTGAAGCTCTTACGTATTCGACGACCCTGGTGTCTGTGGTGGCTGACCCCACGGGGTCGTGAGCACCGTCGGCTCCGCGCCGAGCTGCGCCGGCTGGAGAACGATCCCGACTATGCCGACCGGTGGCGCGCTGAACTCGCCGAGGGTTGGCGGCAGCTCCGGTTCGAACGGGCGCTGGAGACTCTGCTCCTCGACCTGGCAGACGGCGGTGACCGGCCGTGAACCGCATCCCGGAGCGGGAGTTCCACTACTTCGCCGCGGTGTCCGCGGAAGGGCCCGTGGTCGGCACCGGTGAG
>NZ_JBEOYB010000097.1:0-23341 GCF_040296845.1 Streptomyces sp. NPDC001985 | reverse complement strand
CGCCGAACAGATCCGCGCGACAGGCGCGGCAGGAGCGGCCGGGACCACCGGCGGCCGGGTGACCCCGGCGCCGGCCGCACTCCGCTCCGGCCGGAGCGGAGTGCGGCTGCCGTACCGGCTGACGCACTCCCTCGGCGAGGGCGGCACCCCGCTGCTGCGCGCCGACGCCCGGCACAGCGGCGCGGACGTGGATCTGCGGCTCAAGTGGGAGGGGGCCAACCCCACCGGCTCGCACAAGGACCGCTTCAGCGCGGTGGCCGTCGCCCGTGCCCTGCACGCCGGGTACGAAGCCCTGGCGGCGGCCTCCTCCGGCAACGCGGGGGTGTCGCTCGCCGCCTACTGCGGCTGGGCCGGGCTCGGCTGCGAGATCGCCGTCACCGATGACACGCCCGCCCGGGTGGTCTCCCTGATGCGCGACCTCGGCGCCTCGGTCGTCTCCTTCCCGTCGGCCGGACAGCGCTGGGAGCACCTCGCCGGGTACCGGGCCTCGGAGACGGTGCTGCCGGTCACCAACTTCTCGCTGCCCCCGGTGGGCAGCAGCCCCTTCGGCATCGAGGGCTACAAGACGGTCGCCGAGGAGATCGTCGCCGATCTCGGCGGCGGGCTGCCCGACTGGGTGGTGGTGCCGGCCTCCCGCGGCGACCTGGTGTGGGGGGTCTTCCTGGGCTTCCGTGAGCTGTGCGGGGAGGGCGCCGTCCCGAGGCTCTGCCTGGTCGAGCCGTTCCCCCGGGTGGCCGCGGTGCTCGACGGCGCCGACCCGCACGGTCACTTCCCCGGGAGCACCACCGCCATGCCCTCACTCGCGGGCAACAACGTGGCGCTCCAGGCGGTGGCGGCCGTACGGCGCTCCGGGGGCCACGCGGTCGTGGTCCACGACGAGGAGGTGCGCGCCGGAACGGAGCGGCTCCGGCGCTCCGGGCTGCCGCTGGAGACAAGTGCCGCCGCCGCCCTGGTGGCCGTCGACCGGGCATGCGCCCAGGGGCGCATCGCACCGGGTTCGCTCGTGGTCGCGCTGGCCACCGCACACGGGTTGAAGGGCATGTAGCCCGGCCTGCCCCGAATGCGGTGCACCCCACGGGTGTCGTGCGCTCGGTGGCGCGGGTGGTCAGTAGCGTATCTCGCCCACCGGAGCCCCGGCGCCGGAGGAGACACCGGCCATGTCCTGGCCCGGCGATGTGGTCTCCAGCTCGCCGGCCAGGATGGCCCGCTGGAGCCGCTGGAGTGTGGCCGAGGGGTCCACTCCCAACTCGTCGACCAGGCGCTGGCGCGCCCGCTGGTAGGTTTGCAGCGCCTCGGAGCGGCGGCCCGCCCGGTACAGCGCCACCATCAGCTTGGCCTGGAAGCCCTCGTGGGTCGGCTGGGCGGCCACGAGTTTGATCAGCTCGGCGAGCAGTTCGTGGTGGCGCCCCAGCCGCAGATCCGCGTCGATCCGCAGATCCAGGACGCTCTTGCGGATCTCCTCCAGCCGCAGGGCTTCCGAGAGCAGCACCGGCCCCGGGTTGACGTCCACCATGGCAGGGCCCTGCCAGAGCTCCAGGGCCTCCTGAAGGGTGCGCGCCGCCTCGTGGACCCGGCCCGCGGTGAGCTGGACCCGGCCGCGCTGGGCGAGCCGCTCGAAGACCTGGGAGTCCAGGGCCCCTTCGGGGAGGGTCAGCATGTAGCCGCCGACGAAGGTGCGCAGCGCGCTCTCCGGCCGCAGTCCCGAGCGTTCCGGGGCGATGGCCAGGTCGAGGGATTTGCGCAGTTGGTAGACGTAGGTCTGGAGTGTGGTGGTGACGCTCCTGGGTGGTCTGCTCTCCCACACCTCTTCGATGAGTTGCTCATTGCGAACGACCTGGTTCGCCGATGTGGCCAGCAGCGCCAGAACCCGGCGGGGTTTCGGTGCCGTGGGAGTCATGTTCTTGCCATTCACACGGATCGACAGCGGCCCCAGTAGCCTTACATGCATGTTCCGTACACCTTTGTCTCGGAAACGGTTGTTTGTCGCATGGAGCTGTGCGTGTCAAGCGGGCCTGCCCCCGAGGGGCCGGGGCCACGCTGTTCAGACGCGGGGCGACGGTCCTGCCGCGTGTGGGCCGAGATCGTGAATGCACTGCGGTGACCGTGACACGGCCGATTCGCATGCAAAGCGACAAGCCATTCTGTGCCCCCGTTTTTTATGTGTTCGCGCGCTGTTTCCTGTCTCCTGTAATGGCACCAGGAGGGTTTGATTCGCCATCATGCAGCAGGGGGAATCCGCCGACAAGTAACGGGGGACCCACCAGCCGCAGACAGAACAGTCGTACCGTGGAGAGATGCTGCTCCGCGCGGTGCGCGGGGGGTCCTGCCGCGGAGGGGTCCGCCGCGTGATGGGCGGGCCGCGGGAGACCCGGTGGTGCCCCCGGCGCATCACCCGGTGGTCGGGCGAGCGATGTGCTGTTGGCGCGTCAGCGCAGCTGTGACCAGAGCATGTGTTCCTCCGGAGTGGGAGGGACATGCGGGATCAGCCGCTCGGGATGGCCCGGGCCCGGCCCGTCGGGGCCGCCCCCGGGTGCGGGGCCGGCCGGCCCCTGGTCCGGGTCGTGTCGATGGGCGGGTGTCTGCCAGTGGTACTCCAGTGGTACCAGGAATCCGGTGAGGTTGACCGCCATATGCTGTCCACCGACTGACAGGTAGTGCCCGAAAGCGGCAAAAAGGCTTCTCCGCCGCCTTTGCGGTAGCCAACGCCTGCCCATATGTGGACCGTCCCCCTTCGGTACCGTTCTTCTTATGGGAGGGCCCATCCTGTGCGCGGCGGCTCGACTTCTGGTCGAGAAGTGGTGGGGTTCGCACCCGGGCGGCGGCGCACCCGGGCGGTGGGCCGCGGTGGCGGGGCGCCGCCGCCGGTCATGGCCGTGGAGCCGCCCGGCAGGGGCGGCTCCACGGTGCGGGGCGCTGAAATCCGGTCAGTCCTCCACGGCTTCGCGTGTGCGGAGCACCTCGGCGGCGAACACCGCGCCGGCCGCGGTGAGCACCTCGACCAGCCAGCGCAGGTGCGCGTTCTCCCTGCGCAGCCGGACCAGATCCTCCGCGTCGGCGCGCGAGAGGCGCTCGGGCCGCTCGCCGCGCTCGGTCTCGTCGGCGCGTATCCAGGTCCGCAGCGCCTCGGGATGGATGCCCATCTCACGGGCCAGATGGGCGATGGGAGGACGCGGGTCCATGCTCCGCCAGCGGGCGACCGCGTCCGCTCTCAGTTGGTCCGAGTACTTCTTCGGGGGTGCCACGATGTGTCCTCAACGAATCCGCCGGCGCCGTGCGCCGGGCCACGGCCGGCCGCCGGCCCCGGGGGCCCTGCCGCGCCGGGGCGGCGCGGACCCCCGGGGCCGGCGGACCCTCAGGGCTTCTCCAGGGCCAGCCGGGGCAGGCGCTTGTCGAGTCCCCGGGGGAGCCACCAGGCGTACGAGCCGAACAGCTGCATCAGCGCCGGCAGGATCAGACACCGGATGATCACCGCGTCGACGAAGACGGCGACCGCGAGCCCGAGACCGAACTGGGCCAGCATCCGGTCCCCGCTGAGCACAAAGGCCCCGAAGACCACGATCATGATCGCGCCGGCGGCGGTGACCACCCGGCCGGTGGTCGCCATGCCGTGCCGGATGGCCAGCGCCGCGTCATGGCTGCGCTCCCACTCCTCGTGCATCCGGGCGAGCAGGAAGACCTCGTAGTCCATGGAGAGACCGAAGACGATCGCGAAGATCATCACCGGGACGTAGGACTCGATGGGTCCCTCCTGCGCCCCCAGCGCGCCGTTCTGGAAGACCAGGGTCACCACGCCCATGGACACCCCGACGCTGAGCAGGTTCAGTACCGCCGCCTTGACCGGGATCAGCAGCGAGCGGAACACCAGGAGCAGCAGCAGCATCGACAGGCCCACCACCACGATGACGAACAGCGGCAGCCGGTCCGCCACCGCCCCGGAGAAGTCCTGCGTGGCGGCGGTGCTCCCGCCGACCAGGAAGGTGGCGCCGGTCTGCGCCTCCACGGCCGGCAGCACCTCGCCGCGCAGCCGCGTGACCAGCTCGTCGGTGGCCGCGTCCTGAGGCGCCGACGCGGGGAAGACGATGAGCGTCGACAGCCCGTCGCGCGTGCCCTGCGGGAGGGTCGCGGCGACCCCCTCGGTGTCGTCCAGCACCGTCCGCGCCCGCTCGGCCGCGCGCTCGCCGCCGCCCTCCGCGATGACGATCAGCGGGCCGTTGAACCCCGGGCCGAAGCCGTCGGCGAGCAGGTCGTAGGCCTGGCGGGCGGTGGTCTCCGGCGGATGCGTGCCCGCGTCGGCGAACCCCAGCCGCATGTCCAGGGCGGGTGCGCAGAGCGCCACGAGCGCGGCGAGCGGCACCACGGCGGCGAGCCAGGCCCGCCGCTGCACACCGGCCGACCAGCGGCTCCAGAGCTTTCCGTCCGCCGTGCGGCCCTTCGCGGCCCGGCGCCGGATGCCCTTCTCGATCCGGCCCCCGGCGATGGCCAGCAGGGCGGGCAGCAGAGTCAGCGAGGAGACCATGGTCAGCAGGACCGTCAGCGCGACCGCCACCGCCATGCCCTGCATGGAGCCCAGACCGAGGACGACCAGGCCGAGCAGGGCGACGATCACGGTGCACCCCGCGAAGAACACGGTGCGCCCGGCGGTGTCGATGGCCTTCGCCGTCGCCTGCCGCCGGTCCTCGCCGGCGATGAGTTCGCCGCGGAACCGGGAGAACACCAGCAGCGCGTAGTCGATGCCGACGCCCAGGCCGACCAGCATCATCAGCGGTGCCGTGAAGTTGGCGACCGTGGCCACATGGGAGGCGAGCACGGTCAGTCCCAGGGTGGTGCCGACGGCGAAGACGGCGATCACGATGGGCAGCGCCGCGGCGAGGACCGAGCCGAAGAGCAGCACCAGGATCACCAGGGCCGCGAGCATGCCCACGCCCTCGGCTGAACCGCTGTCGCCGCTCTGGGCGGCGCGGATCGGGTCACCCGCCAGCTCCACCCGCAGCCCGTCCGTCTCGGCCTTCTGCGCGGTCTCGATGAGCTTCTCGGCGTCGGCCGCGGGGATGTCCTCGGACTGCTTGTCCAGGGAGACCGTGGCGTACCCGATGGTGCCGTCGCGGGAGATCGTGCCGCTGCTCTCGTAGGGGCTGAGCACACCGACGACATGCGGCACCCTGCCGATCTCGTCGAGCATCGACTCGACCCGCGACCGGGTGTCCGCCCCGGCGAGGCCGTCCGGCGCGCGCAGCACGATCTGCACGGGCGAGCCCGCCTGGTCGGGGGCCCGGTCCTTCAGTACGTCCAGGGCCTTCTGGGACTCCGTGCCCGGCAGCCGGAAATCGTTGCGGTAGCTGTCGCCCACCGCCTGCGAACCCACGCTGACCACCACGAGGGCGACGACCCAGACCGCCAGTGCCCACCAGCGCCGTTGGTACGACACGAGGGCGAGGCGCTCGAAGACGCTCGGCCGCTCCTCCCGCGTGGGGTCCGGTGGTGCGGAAGGACCCCGTTCGGACGTTGCCATGGTGGCTCGACCCCCCTGCTCTCCCTGAGTGAATAGGCTGTCTACATGTAGGTTGCCGACCGTAGCACACCATGTAGATTGCCTACATGAAGACTGATGCGCTCAGAGGGCACCTCGACGGGCTGATCCTGGCGGTGCTGGAGAAGGAGCCCCTGCACGGTTACGCCGTGATGCAGGCGATCCAGGTGAGCAGCGGGGGAGCGCTCGAACTGCCCACCGGATCGCTCTACCCGGCCCTGCGCAGACTGGAGAGAGCCGGGTACGTCCAGGGCGAGTGGCGGATGGTCGGCGGGCGCCGCCGCCGCACCTACGAGCTGACCAAGGCGGGCACCCGCGCGCTGGCCACGGAGCGGGCCGAGTGGCGGGACTTCGCCGCGGTGGTGGAGGGCGTGCTGCGCCCGGGCACCGCCCTCGCCTGAGGGCACGGCCCGGGGCCCGCTGTGCCTCCGGGGCGGGGGGAGGGGCTGTGCTCCGGGTTCAGGGTCCGGTCGTGTCGCGCGCCCCAGGAGATACGTTCCGTCCCGCGCGCCGCGGCTTCCCGGCGGCCGGCCGTGACCCGGGCGACGGGCGGGCCGGGCACCGGCCAACGACGGCCCGCGAGCCGGCGCGCGCCCGGCGCGGACCCTACGAGCCGGCGCGCACCCAGCTCAGACAGCGGCGGCCCGCCACTCCGATGCCGGCGAGCGGGACACCCAGCAGCAGCAGCGTGCCCGGCAGCCCGGTGAGGCTCAGCAGGGAGTGCGTGGCCGGGTTGGAGACCGTCATCACCACCCCCAGCACCGCGAAGACGGCGCAGACGGCGAAGGCGAAGAAGCCGGTGACCCGGGTGAGCAGACGCTGGGCACCCAGAAAACGCGCTCCCGTGCCCGTCGCGAAGAGCACCGCGAGCCCCAGGAGGATGGCGATGCCGCCGGACCAGCGGGCCGCCGTGCCGGCCAATTCGTAGCCGTGGCTGCTCTGTCCGGCGGAGCCCTCCCCCGCGAGGAGCTGCGCGACCCGCCACGCCACAGGCTGAAGCAGCATCACGGCGCAGATCAGCACCGCCGTGCGCCGCCCCTGGGCCACGCCCAGCTCGGACTGGTACTCCGCGGCGATGGTCCGTACGGGTCCGAAGTCGGCGACGGCGCTCCGCTCGGCGCTCTCCCGGTCCAGGCCGCTCTCCTCATAGGCGTCCGCCGCGTCGACCAGACCGTCACGGGCCTCGGTGAGCAGGCTGGCCTTGGCCGCCCGGGGGCCGCGCAGCGCCCGATTCAGCTCGGTGACGTACTGGTCGATCACCCGTCCCCCCTGAGAAGTCCTGGGCCCGTCCGAGAACACGGAAACCTGCGCCAGTATAGGCACCGGAGGGAACGGAGGGAGGAGGGAAGATCCCTGATGTCTCCCTGACTCCGACCAGCCGTTCCCCCCGACGCCCCGGCCGGTCACGCCGGGGCCGCACCCCGCAGCGCGCCGTCCCCGTCCAGGAGATGGTCGAGCAGCTCGGCCACCGTCGGCCGGTCGAAGACCAGCGTCGCCGTCAGCCGCAGCCCCGTCGCCGCGGTCAGCCGATTGCGCAGCTCCACCCCCGCCAGCGAGTCGAAGCCCATCTCCTTGAACGTCTGCCGGGTGTCGACCCGGTCGTCCGGCGCGTAACCCAGCGACCCCGCCACCTCGCCCAGCACCAGCTCCAGCAGAGCGTCCCTGCGCCGCCCGGCCGGCAGCGCCGCCAGCCGGACCGCCCAGGACGGCCCCGGGGCCTCCTGGTGCGCGGCGGCGGCCCGCCGGACCCGGGGACGGGCCCGCACGAGATCCGCCAGGACCGGGGGGAGACCGGGCCCGCCGGCGAGCGAGCGCAGCGCCGTCCGGTCCCAGCGGACCGGCAGCAGATGGGCGCCGCCCGCGGCCAGAGCGGTGTCGAACAGCGCCAGCGCCTCATCGGCGGCCAGCGCCCGCACACCGGCCCGGCCCATCCGCGCCAGATCGGCGCGGGACAGATGCCCCGTCATCCCGCTGGCCCGGTCCCACAGACCCCAGGCGAGGGAGACACCGGGCAGCCCCGCCGACCGCCGCAGCCGGGCCAGCGCGTCCAGGAACCCGTTGGCGGCGGCGTAGTTGGCCTGCCCGGGGGAGCCCACCGTGGCCACGACGGACGAGAACAGCACAAAGGCCGAGAGCCGCAGATCGCGGGTCAGCTCATGGAGATGCCAGGCCGCGTCAACCTTGGGCCGCAGCACCGCGTCCACCGCCCCGTCGGTCAGCGTCTCCACGGTGGCGTCGTCGAGCACCCCCGCCGCGTGCACCACGGCGGTCAGCGGCCGGTCAGCGGCGATGCCCTCCAGCAGCGCCGCCACCGCCGCCCGGTCCGCCAGATCGCAGGCGGCGAAGGACACCTCCGCCCCCAGCGCGGACAGTTCGGCCGCCAGCTCCGCCGCCCCCTCCGCCGCCGCGCCCCGGCGGCCGGCCAGCAGCAGGCTCCGCACCCCGTGACCGGTGACCAGATGGCGGGCGAGCAGCGCGCCGAGCGTCCCGGTGCCGCCGCTGATGAGCACCGTGCCCCCGGGGTCGAACGAGGGCGGCAGGGTGAGCACGAGCTTCCCGGTGTGCCGGGCGTGCGCCAGGTGCCGCAGCGCCTCCGGGGCCTCCTGGACCGGCCAGGTCCGCACCGGAAGCTCCGTCAGGGCACCCTCCTCGAACAGCTCCAGCACCCGGGCGAGCAGCCGGCCCACCTCGGCCGGCTCCTCCCGCAGCAGGTCGTACACCGTGTACCGGACGTGCGGATGGTCCGCGGCGACCCGCTCCGGGTCGCGGATGTCGGTCTTGCCGATCTCCACCAGCCGCCCGCCGGGACCCAGCAGCCGCAGCGAGGCGTCGACCAGCCCGCCCGTCAGGGAGTTGAGCACCACATCCACCCCGGCGCCGCCGGTCACCCGGCGGAACGCCTCCTCGAAGGCGTCCGAGCGGGAGGAGGCGATGTGGTCGTCGGCCACGCCCTCGGCGCGCAGCGCGGGCCACTTGGCGGGGGAGGCGGTGGCGAAGACCTCGGCGCCCAGATGCCGGGCGAGCCGGATCGCGGCCAGACCGACACCGCCGGCCCCGGCGTGCACCAGGACCCGCTCCCCGGGCCGCACCCGCGCGACCTCCGCCAGCGTCCGGTACGCCGTCGCGAACACCACCGGGACGGTCGCCGCCCGGGTGAACGACCAGCCGTCCGGCACCCGGGCCGTCATCCGGTGGTCGGCGACGGCGACCGGGCCGAAGGCCCCGTGTCTCAGCAGACCCAGCACGGCGTCGCCCGGCGCCAGGCCGCGCACGGCGGAACCGGTCTCCAGCACCACACCCGCGCCTTCGAGCCCCAGACCCTCCTGGCCCGGCACCAGGTCGAGCGCCAGCACCACATCGCGGAAGTTGACGCCCGCCGCCCGGACCGCCACCCGCACCTCGTGCGGGGCCAGCGGACGCGTCGCCCGGTCCCCCTCGACCAGCGCCAGACCGTCCAGGGAGCCCGGGGTCCGCACCTCCAGCGCCCAGCCGGCACCGGACGGCGGCACCAGGGCACCGGGGCCGGGCGCGGGGAGCAGCCGGGGCGCGTGCCAGGCACCGTCCCGCCAGGCCAGTTGCGGCTCACCGGCCGTCAGCGCCGCCTCCAGGGAGGCGTCCCGCGCGTCCGGCTCCACATCGAGCAGGACCAGACGGCCCGGGTGCTCGCTCTGGGCGCTGCGCAGCAGCCCCCACACGGCCGCCCCGGCCACATCGGGGTCCGCGCCGGTCGCGCCGGAGGTCACCACCACCAGACGCGACGAGGCCAGCCGCCCCTCCGCCAGCCACTCCCGCACCAGACCGAGCGCCGACCGGACCGCCTCGTGGACACCGGAGACCGGATCGGCGCCCCCGGCGGGCGGCGGGGCGAGAGCGACCACGGTGCCGGGCACCGCGGCCCCCGCGTCGAGCGCCTCCCGCAGGGCGGCCAGATCGCGGTGGGCCGGGGCCGAGGGCAGCAGAGCCGCCGCCCCGCCCAGCACCGCCCGGCCGCCGTGCCGCTCCGGCTCCCCGCCGCCGGGCACCGCCCTCCAGCCGACCTCGTACAGCGCGTCCGCGCCCCTGGCCCCGGCCGCGCCCAGCGCCGAGCGGCGGATCGGGCGCAGCGTCACCTCCGCCACGGTCACCACCGGCTGCCCGGCCGGGTCGGTCAGTTCGAGCCGCGCCCGGTGCTCCCCGGTCCGCAGCACCCGTACCCGCACCCGGTCCGCCTCCACGGCGTGCAGCCGCACCCCGGCGAAGGAGAACGGCAGCAGAACGCGGTCGGGGTCGCCGCCCTCCGGCAGCGCGTCGAGGACCAGGGCGTGCAGCGCGGCGTCCAGCAGCGCCGGATGGACCCCGAAGCCGGCCGGCTCGACGCCGTCGGCCAGCGCGACCTCGGCGTACAGCCCTCCGTCGCACCGCCCGGCGGCCCGCATCGCGCGGAACGCGGGCCCGTAGCCGTAGCCCGCCCGCGCCAGCCGTTCGTACGACTCCGGGGGATCGAAGGGCTCGGCTCCGGCGGGCGGCCACACCCCGCCGCCCGGCTCCGTCTCCCGCGCGCCCGCCGGCGCGAGCGCCCCGGACGCGTGGCGGGTCCAGGGGTGTTCGCCGTCCGCCGGGTCACCGGCGCCGGGACGGGAGTGCACGGTGACGGGGCGCCGCCCCGAGCCGTCCGGGCCGCCCACCCCGATCTGCACCCGCACCGCGCCGTCGGCCGGCAGGGCGAGCGGGGCCTCCAGGACCAGATCGTCCAGCCCGAGCCCGCCCAGCTCACCGCCCGCGTGCAGGGCCAACTCCACCAGGAGGGCGCCCGGGAGCAGCACGGTGCCGTTGACGACATGGTCGGCGAGCCAGGGCTGCCCGGCGAGCGAGAGCCGCCCGGTCACCAGCAGCCCGCCGTCCGCCGCGCTCTCCACCGCGACCCCCAGCAGCGGGTGGCCGGCGGGCTCGACCCCGAGCCGGCCGGGCGCGGCGGTGCCCTCCGGTGCCCGCAGCCAGTGGCGCCGCCGCTGGAACGGGTAGACCGGCAGCGCCACGCTCCGCCGCCCGGCGGGCAGCAGCGCCCGCCAGTCGATGTCCGCGCCCCGCACATGTGCCTCGGCCAGCGAGGTCAGCAGCCGGGTCCGGCCGCCGTCGCGCCGGCGCAGGGTGCCCAGGGCGGAGCCCTCCCGGCCCGCCTCGTCCAGGGTGTCCTGGAGGGCGACGGTCAGCACCGGGTGCGGGCTGCACTCGACGAACAGATCGTGTCCCGCCGCGACCAGCGCCCGGGCCGCCTCGTGGAACCGCACCGGGCTGCGCAGGCTGCGGAACCAGTAACGGGCGTCCATGGGGGTGCCGTCGGTCAGCTCCGAACCGGTGAGCGTGGAGTACAGCGGTATCCGGGGCGGCCGGGGCGAGAGGCCCGCCAGCAGCTCCATCACCTCCTCGCGGAGGGCCTCGACATCCGGGGTGTGGGACGAGTAGTCCACGGGGACCACCCGGGCGTGCAGCCCCTCGGCCTCCCAGCCGGACACCAGAGCCGCCAGCTCCTTCGCCGGCCCCGCGACGACCGTCGCGGACGGTCCGTTGACGGCGGCCACCCGCACCGGGACGCCGCTGTCGGCGAGTTCCCGGCGCACCCGCTCGGCGGGCAGCGCGACCGAGGCCATGCCGCCGGTGCCGGCGAGCCGGGTCAGGGCGCGGCTGCGCAGGGCCACCACGCGCGCGGCGTCCTCCACCGAGAGCGCACCGGCGACACAGGCGGCGGCGATCTCGCCCTGGGAGTGGCCGATCACCGCCTCCGGTTCGACCCCGGCCGCCCGCCACACCGCGGCCAGCGCCACCATCACCGCCCACAGGGCCGGCTGGACGACATCGACCCGGTCGAGCGGGGGCGCGTCCCGGCCCCCGGCCAGGACCTCGGTCAGCGACCAGTCCGTGTGGGGGGCGAGGGCCTTCGCGCACTCCTCGATCCGCTCGCGGAAGACCGCGGAGTCCGCCAGCAGTTCCCGGGCCATCCCCTCCCACTGCGAACCCTGGCCGGGGAAGACGAACACGGACCTGGCCGCCCCGGCCCGGCCCCGGACGAGCCCCGGGACCGTCTCACCGCGCGCGAGGGCGGCCACCCGGCCGCTCAGCCCTTCGAGGTCCCCGGCGAGCACCACGGCCCGGTGCTCCAGCAGGGCCCGCCCCGTGGCCAGGGTGTGCGCGACGGCGGCCGGGTCCGGGGGCGCCGCCGTCACCGCTTCGGCCAGCCGCTCCGCCTGCCGGAGCAGCGCGGGCCCGGAGCGGGCGGACAGCGGCCAGGGCAGCACTCCGGCGGGCCCGCTCCCCGGGCCGCCGGACGCGGCGGCATCCGCGCGGTCCTCGGCGGGCGCCTCCGCCAGCAGCAGATGCGCGTTGGTGCCGCTGATGCCGAAGGACGAGACACCGGCGCGCCGCCGCCGTGCGCCGCGCGGCCAGGGGCGGGCGGCGGTCAGCAGCCGCAGCGCGCCGCTCGACCAGTCCACCTCCCGGGTGGGTTCCCCGGCGTGCAGCGTGGGCGGCAACTGCTCGTGGTGGAGCGCCTGGACCATCTTGATGACGCCGCCGACCCCGGCGGCGGCCTGGGTGTGCCCGACGTTCGACTTGAGCGAGCCCAGCCACAGCGGCCGGCCGGCGGGGCGGTCCGGCCCGTAGGCGGCGAGCAGCGCCCGGGCCTCGATCGGGTCGCCGAGCCGGGTGCCGGTGCCGTGCGCCTCGATGGCGTCGATGTCGTGGGGGGAGAGCCCGCCGGATGCCAGCGCGGTACGGATGGCCTGCTCCTGCGCCGGTCCGCTGGGCGCGGTCAGACCGTTGCTCGCCCCGTCCTGCGCGAGGGCGGAGCCCTCGATGACGGCGAGCACCCGGTGCCCGTTGCGGCGGGCGGCGGAGAGGCGCTCCAGCACCAGCACGCCGGAACCCTCGGCCCACGCGGTGCCGTCGGCCCCGGCGCCGAAGGGCTTGCAGCGGCCGTCGGGCGCGAGCCCGCGCTGACGGCTGAACTCCAGGAACATGCCGGGTCCCGCCATGACGCAGACACCGCCGGCGAGCGCCAGTCCGCACTCGTCGTCCAGCAGCGAGCGGCAGGCCAGATGGATGGCGACCAGGGAGGAGGAGCAGGCGGTGTCGACGGTGACGGCGGGGCCCCGCAGCCCGAGCGTGTAGGCGATGCGGCCGGAGGCCACGCTCACGGTGGTGCCGGAGAGGAGATAGCCCTCCACACCCTCGTCGCCGACACGGTCCAGGGAGGCGTACTCCTGCGCGGTGAGACCGGCGAAGACCCCGGTGGCGCTGCCGCGCAGCCCGTCCGGGGCGATGCCCGCGTGCTCCAGCGCCTCCCAGGCGTTCTCCAGCAGCAGCCGCTGCTGGGGGTCCATGGCCAGGGCCTCGCGCGGGCTGATGCCGAAGAACTCGGCGTCGAACCGGTCGGCGTCGTGGAGGAATCCGCCGTGGCGGACCGCGCTGCGGCCGGCGGCCGGATTCCCCGGGTCCGGGTCGTACAGCTCCTCCAGCGGCCAGCCCCGGTTGACGGGGAAGGGGGAGATGGCGTCGGTGCCGGAGGAGACCAGCCGCCACAGCCCCTCGGGGTCCTCCGCGCCGCCCGGGTAGCGGCAGGCCATGCCGACGATGGCGACGGGCTCGCGCTCCCGGGCCTCGGCGAGCTGCCGCCGGGCGCGGTACAGCTCGGTGGTGGCGCGCTTGAGATAGGTGCGCAGCCGCTCCTCGGTCATCGGTTCCTGGGGCACGGGGGGCTCAGCTCCTCTCCGGTGAGGCGTCGCCGCACTCCCGGTCGATGAGGGCGAAGATTTCGTCATCGCTGGCGGTTCCGATCTTCTCGGTGAGGTCGGTGGGGTCAGGGGCTCCGCCGCCGGTGCCGGTGGCGTCCCCGGTGTCCGCGGGCAGGGCGGCGAGCAGCTCCCGCAGCCCGCCGGCCAGGCGGCGCGCGGTGCCGGGGTCCTGCCGGGCCCCGGTGGCCACGGCGGCGCGCAGCGCCTCCAGGGCTCCCAGCGCGGCGGACGCGGTGTCCGGCTCCGGGCTCGCGGGCGCGGCCGGCAGCAGGGTGAGGAGGTGGCGGGCGAGTTCGGCCGGGGTGGGGCGGTCGAAGACGGCGGTCACCGCGAGGGCGGCCCCGGTGGCCGCCCGGAGGCGCCCGCACAGCTCCACCCCGGTGACCGAGTCGAAGCCGGCGTCCCGGAAGGGACGGTCGGGGTCGATCGCCGCGGGACCGGGGTGGCCGAGCACCGCCGCGGCCTCGTCCCTGACCAGTCGTACGGCTGCCCGCAGCCGCTCCCGTCCGGTCGCGCCGGGGAGGGCGCGCGGCGCGGCGGGCGGCGGGGGGTCCGCCGCTCGTACGGCCGTGTACGGCTGCCGAGGCCCGGCACTGGTCTCCGGTGCGGGGCCGTTCTCCGGCTCCGCGTCCGTGGTGCCGGGAGCGCCCGGCGGCAGCCGGTACCGCTCCCGCTGGAAGGCGTAGGGCGGCAGTTCGACCCGGCGCCGCCCCGCGCCGATGACCGCGCCCCACTCCACCGGCAGACCGGCGGTGTGCAGGGCACCGGCGGCGGCCAGGACGGAGAGGGGTTCGTCGCGGCCCGGCCGCAGCGCGGCGGTCAGCACCGGCGGCGGTGGTCCCTCGTCATCGGCGGGCGGCAGCGACCCGGCCGCCAGGGTGGTCAGGGTCGCGTCGGGGCCCAGCTCCAGGAAGGCGCCCGTGCCCCGGGCGAGCAGGGTGCGCACCCCGTCGGCGAAGCGGACGGTGGCCCGCAGATGCGCCGTCCAGTACTCGGGTGAGCACAGCTCGTCCGAGGTCGCCAGGCGCCCGGTCACATGGGACACCACCGGCAGCGTCGGCGGCCGGTACGCCAGCCGCCCCGCGATCCGACGGAACTCCGCCAGCAGCGGGTCCATATGAGGGGAGTGGAAGGCATGGCGGGTGCGCAGCCGCCGGGTCCGGCGGCCCCGCTCCGCCCAGTGCCCCGCGATCCGCTCCACGGCCGCCGCGTCCCCCGAGACGACCACGGAGGCGGGGGAGTTGACGGCGGCGATGTCCACCGTCCCGGGCAGGCCCCCGGGCATCCCGCGGACCTCCTCCTCGGCCGCCTCCACGGCGATCATGGCGCCGTCCCCGCCGGCCCAGTGCATCAGCCGGCCGCGCGCGGCGACCAGCGCGGTGGCGTCCGCCGTGGAGAGCACTCCGGCGGCGTGGGCGGCGGTCAGCTCGCCCAGCGAGTGCCCGGCGAGCACCCCGGGCACCACACCCCACGACCCCAGGAGCCGCAGCAGCGCCGTCTCCAGGGTGAACAGCGCCGGCTGGGCGTAGTCGGTCCGCCGCAGCAGCTCCGCCGCCCCGGTGTCCCCGGCGGGGGCGAACATCAGCGCGCGCAGCGGCTGTTCCAGTACGGCGTCGAAGTGGCCGCACAGCTCGTCCACCGCCCGCGCGAACTCCGGGAAGGCGGTGTACAGCCCGTGCCCCGCCCCGGGGCGCGCCCCGCCCTGGCCGGCGAAGAGCACCGCGAGTTCAGGGGGCGGGGAGCCGGACCTGCCCCGTACCAGCCGGTGGTGGGACCGGCCCTCCGCGAGCGCCGCCAGCGCGTCCAGGGGCGCCGTGGCGCCCTCGCCCACCACCACCGCGCGGTGCTCATGGTGGGAGCGGGCGGTGGCGAGGGTGTGCCCGATGTCGGCGGACGCCGCGCCGGGGTGCCGGCCGAGGTGTCGGCGCAGCGCCCTGGCCTGGGCGCGCAGCGCGGGTTCGGAGCGGGCCGAGAGGGGCCAGGGGACGGCCGCCGGAGCCGGGCCGTCCGTCCGCTCGTCCGTCTGTTCGCCGGGGCGCTCCGGCGGCTCGGCCAGCAGAAGGTGGCAGTTGGTGCCGCCCATACCGAACGACGACACCCCGGCCACCAGCCGCTCCTCCGGCAGCGGCCAGTCGCCGTACTCCGTCTGGACGCGCAGCCCCAGCCGCTCCAGGGGGATACCGGGGGGCGCGGCGGTGAAGTTGAGGCTGGGCACGAGCTGTCGGTGGCGCAGACACAGGGCCGTCTTGAGCAGGCCCACGAGACCGGCCGCGCCCTCCAGATGACCCACGTTGGTCTTGGCCGAGCCCACCCGGAGTGCCCTGTCCCGTCCGGCACCCGGGGAGCCGAACACGGCGCCCAGGGCGGCGGCCTCCACCGGGTCGCCGACACGGGTGCCGGTGCCGTGCAGTTCGACGTACTGGACGCGGGACGGGGCGACGCCCGCCCGCAGACAGGCCCGGCGCAGCACCTCCTCCTGGGTGGCGCGGCCGGGCACCGTCAGCGCCTCCGTACCGCCGTCGCTGCCCATGGCCCCGCCCAGGATCACGCAGTGGACGCGGTCGCCGTCGGCCAGCGCCCGGCCCAGTGGCTTGAGCACCACCAGGGCGCCGCCCTCACCGCGCGCGTAGCCGTCCGCCCGGGTGTCGAAGGTGTGGCAGCGCCCGGCCGGGGAGAGCCCGCCGAAGCGCGCCGTGGCATGCCAGGTGCCGGGGGCCAGCAGCAGATTGACCCCGCCGGCCAGGGCGGTGCCCGCCTCGCCGCGCCGCAGCGCCTCGCAGGCCAGATGGACGCCGACCAGAGCCGACGACTGCCCGGTGTCCACGGTGAGGCTGGGGCCGCGCAGATCCAGGGCATGGCTGATCCGGTTGGCGAGCACGCCGCGCTGCGTGCCCTGGAGGGTGTGCGGGGTCATGGCGGCCGGGCCCCGGAGGTGTGTCAGCTGGGCCCAGTCGTCGGCCATGGCGCCGATGAACACCCCGGTGTCCGAGGAGCGCAGGGTGCCGGGGACGATCCAGGCGTCCTCCAGCGCCTCCCAGGCCAGTTCCAGCAGCAGCCGCTGCTGGGGGTCCATGGCCGCCGCCTCACGGGGGGCGATACCGAAGAACGCGGCGTCGAATCCGGCCACATCGTCCAGGAAGCCGCCGTGCGGCACCCCGCCCGGCCCCCCGGCCGCGCCGAGGCCGCCGAGGCCGGCGGCACGGTCCGGCGGCGCGGGCCGCACCGCGTCCCGCCCGGCGGCCAGCATCTCCCAGAAGGCGCCGGGCCCGGGGGCGCCGGGCAGCCTGCAGGCCATGCCGACCACCGCGATCGAGTCGTCCGCGGCATCACCGGCGGATGTGCTGCTCATACGAGATGTCCTCCCGGTCGTCTCGGTGGGCCCCCGATCCTGGGCCGGGGTTTTGGAGTCCGGCTCGAAGACCGTTGGTCCGCCCGTACGGAGGGGGGTGCCCTCCGGGCGGGTGGTGGTGGTGGGCGCGGGGCGCCCGAGGGGATGTGCGGGGTCCGGGGGTGTTGCCCGGGGACCGGTTGCCGGGGTGGTGGTGTCCTCGCGGGTGGGGTGCGCTTACGGGGGGCCGGGGCGCGGTCGTCTGGATCGTGGTGTCTCCACGGGTGGGGCGTGCTTCCGGGCAGGTGATCCCCGGAAGGGGTGTGCGGGGTCCGGGGGTGTTGCCCGGGGCCCGGTTGCCGGGGTGGTGGTGTCCTCGCGGGTGGGGTGCGGTGGGGGCCCCGGCGGGTGAATCCCGGGCGGGCGCGGGGCCTCCGTCGGTCGCCGGGGCGAGGGCACCGCCCCGGCGGTGGGCACGGTCAGAGGGAGGCGTGGGCGAGCAGACGGCGTCTGACGGAGACGAGGGTCCGCTCCGGCGAAGGGTCCGCACCCGGTGCGCGCCAGCCCACGAAACCGTCCGGGCGCAGCAGCACCGCGCCCGCCCGGGTGACGCCGAAGGCCTCGTACCAGGTGCGGCCGGCCCCGGGCTCCGGCTCCACGAGTTCCACGAGGTCCTCGCCGATCCGCAGGGTCTCGATCCCGGCCCGTCGCGCGGCGGCCTGCCACGCGCCGGCCTCGGCGCCCGCCAGCAGCAGCAGATCGCGGCCCGCCAGGTCGACCGTGGAGACCCTGCGGTCCCCGCGGCGCAGCCACAGATGCGGGGCACGGGTGCCGGGAGCGCCGGACAGGCTGCCCGGGTCGGCGAACTCCCGCCCCTCGGCGACGGGTTCCGGCGCGCCCTCCTCCTCCACCACGGCGGCCGAGCGGTAGCGGTAGCCGAACATCACCCCGAGCGGGTCCACGAGGGCGCTCCGCTGCCCGGCGTCGGCGAAACCGGCACGGGCGGCCAGCCGCAGCGCCGCCTGGGCCATGGTCGCCCGCGCCACCGGGCGCCGCTCGGCGTCGTAGGTGTCCAGCAGGGCGGGCCCGGCCCGCCCGTCCAGTACCTGGGCCAGCTTCCAGGCCAGGTTGTGGGCGTCCTGGATGCCGGTGTTGGCGCCGTAGCCGCCCACGGGCGGGATCACATGCGCGGCATCGCCGGCGAGAAGGACCCGGCCCTCGGCGAACCGTTCGGCGGTGAGCGCCGCCATCTCCCAGGGCAGCGCGCTGACGATGGTGACGGGCAGCTCGGGGTCGCCGACCGCGGCGCGCACCAGGGCGGTGCACCGCTCGGTGGTGAACGCCTCCACCGGGTCCCGGTCCGGCCGGTGGGTGACGATGAGGGTCCCCTGCCGCAGGGTGTCGTCGTGCCCGAGCACACCGTCCACCTCGGAGTTGTCGATCCGGCAGATGGCGAAGCGCCGCCCGCGCAGCGCTCTCTCCAGGTCGGCGCGGAAGACGATGCTGAACTGGTGCCGCAGGGTGCCACGCCCCCGCCGGGCGATGCCCAGCCGCTCCCGCAGCGGGCTGTGGGCGCCGTCCGCCGCGATCACGTACCGCGCGCGGAGCCGCTCGCCCGCACCGCTCGCCACATCGCGCAGGGTGGCGTCCACACCGTCGGCGTCCTGCGTGAGGCCGGTGAGTTCGGTGTGGAAGCGCAGCTCCCCGCCGAGCCGGCGGGCGTGACGCAGCAGGATGGGCTCGATACGGTCCTGGCTCAGCGACAGGACGCGGGCGACCGGGCTGATCCCGGAGACATCCGCCGGCTCGGGTATCCGGGAGACGGATCGCTCCCGCCCGGTGAGCGACTCGACGGTGCCGTTGAGGACATGACCGGCGAAGCCCGCCGCCTCGCGCAGCAGATCCCCGGTGACTCCGCCGGTGGAGAGCAGTTCCAGGGTGCGCGGGTACAGACCCCACGCGCGGGGGTGGACGGAGGTGCCGGGGTGCCGTTCCACCAGGGTGTGCGGCACCCCCTGCCAGGACAGGAAGAGCGAGGTCGACAGGCCGACCAGCCCGCCGCCCACGATGAGCACCGGGGTGGTGCCGGGCGGGTTGTCGTCGTACATGAGGGCCCCTTCCACGAGCGCCGGAAGGCGGTAGCGTGGCAGGGGCCCGTGCAGAACGGCTCGAACCCGTCTGGGGTTCCGGCGGCCGGTGCCGCCCCCGTCCGTCAGACCACGCGCAGGTTGGCCATCATCCCCATGTCCTCGTGCTCCAGGTTGTGGCAGTGGAAGACGTACCGTCCGCGGTAGCCGGTGAAGCGCGCGATGACCTCGATCTCCTTGCCGGACGCCAGATCGACGGTGTCCTTCCAGCCCGCGTCGTACGCTCCGGGGCCCCGGCCGTTGCGGCTGAGGACCTGGAAGTGGGCGAGGTGCAGATGGACGGGGTGGAAGGCGTCGCCGTCGAACTTCCATATCTCGGTGGAGCCCAGCTTCGGCAGGGCGTCGTCGCGGCCGGCGTCGAAGACCTTCCCGTTGATGTCCCAGCCGTCGTCGCCGCGCTGGTTGAAGTGGAAGGTGCGGGTGACGGACGCGTCGGAGCGGCTCAGCGGTTCGAACGCGGCGAGGGTCGCGGGGACACGGCTGCTGTCGCGCGCCCTGCGGACCACATGGAACTGCATGACCTTCCCGGCGCCGCCCTCGCCCAGCTCGTTCCTCAGGGTGACCTTGGTGCCGACCGGGTACCGGGAGAAGTCCACCACCACGTCGAAGCGCTCGGCCGGGGCGAACTGGATCTCGCTGTGCCGCACGGGTGCGCCGAGCAGCCCGGCGTCACTGCCCACCTGCACGAAGGCGGGGCCCGATTGCGGGCCCGGGTCGAGGGAGAGCCGGTAGCGGCGGGCGTTGGAGGCGTTGAGCAGCCGGAACCGGTAGCGGGCGGCGCTGACCTCCAGTACCGGCCAGGGCGCTCCGTTGACCAGGACGACATCGCCGAGCACCCCCTCCATGAACTCCTCCGTCACCCCGTGCTCGCCCTTGAGGCTCGGGTCCTTGGCGGGGTACGTGAACGAGCCGTCCTCGGCGAACGCCCGATCGCAGATCATCAGCGGGATGTCGCGCTCGTCCCGGGGCAGCGGCAGACTGTCCTCCTCGTCGTCGTGGACGAGATGGAAGCCGGCGAGCCCGCGGTACACCTGGGGGCCGGTGAAGTCCATGCGGTGGTCGTGGTACCAGAGCGTGGCGGCGGGCTGGTCCCCCGGGTAGTGGTACTCGCGGGTGCCCCGCGAGACATCGCCGCCGTGGGTGTGGCCGCTCCAGCCGCCGGCGGGCAGGACCAGGTCGGTGGGGTAGCCGTCGTGTTCCGCGGTGACCTTGGCGCCGTGCAGATGGACCACGGTCGGCACGTCGAGTTCATTGGTGTGCCGGACGACGATCTTCCGGTTCCGCCGGGTGACGAGGGTGGGCCCGGGGAAGAGCCCGTTGTACCCCCATATCTCGGTCCTCAGGCCCGGCAGTATCTCCACCAGGGCTGCCTTCTGGACGATGTCGTAGTGGTCGACACCGCCCTCGGTACGGGACGGTTTCAGTACGGGGGGCAGCGGCAGCGGCGCCTTGAACGCCTCGGGGGCTCGGCGGACGCTCTTCACCGGCGCGCCGGTCGAACCCTGTGTGTCGCCGGAGCAGCCCGCCAGGGCGGAGGCCAGGGGCAGGGCGACGGCGGCGCCTCCCGTGGCCCGGAAGAACTGGCGGCGGTTCAGGGGCATGGCTTCCTCCCGGTGCGGTGGTCGGTCGCCCGCCGAGTGCGGCCCGGCGGCGGATGCGCGCCGGGGGAACGCGGCAGAGCGCGGCCGTGCACGGCGGACGTGGACTACGGATAGGCAGACTACATGTAGGCAGCGTTGCTAAGAGGCCCGCGCGGGCGGTACGGCGCTCCCCGCGGGCGCGTCGAGCCGGCGGCGCAGCAGGCGCGCCGACACCGTCAGCGCGACCCCCGCCAGCAGCCCCAGCGAGGCGAGCAGCAGGTGGTAGACCGGATCGGGCACCACATCGACCAGCCGCCCCACCTGCCCTCCGACCGCCGCTCCGACCGCCGCGAACAGCCAGAACAGACCCAGCATCCGGCCGGTGAAACCCGGCGGGGCCACCTCCGCCGACAGGCTCAGACCGATCGGCCCCACCGCCAACTCCCCGCACACCAGCAGCAGATACACCCCCAGCAGCCACAGCGGGGACACCGGACCCCGCCCGGCCGCCGACGCGGCGCCCGCCATCAGCACAAACGCGCCCCCGCCCAGCAGCAGCCCGCCCGCGAACTTGGCCGGCGCCCCGACCCGCCGTCCGAGGCGAATCCACAGCGCCGCCGCGACCGGCGAGAGCAGCAGCAGAAAGAGCGGCTGTGCCGACTGGAACCAGCCCGCCGGCACCGTGAAGCCGCCCACCACCCGGTCCACCGCCTCCTGCGCGAACAGATTGAGCAGCAGCGGCCCCTGGGCGAAGAGCAGCCAGAAGACCGACGAGGCCAGCAGCATCCACCGCAGCGCCCGCAGCCGCCCCCGGTGCGCCGGACCGATCCCCGGGGCCCGCAGCAGCCTCCGGTAGTACACCGCCGGCACCACCAGCACGGTCAGACCCGCCAGCATCAGCACCTGCCGTACCGTCAGCAGGCCGGCCACCGAGGCCGAACCCACCACCAGGGCGGGCAGCCCGCCGATGAGCGCCACCCGGACCAGCAGCCGCCGTGCCTCGGCGGGCGGCAGCGGACGGTCCGGCGCCAGCCCGATCCCACCGAAGGAGGACCAGCCCGCCCCGTAGCAGACCAGGCCGATGACCATGCCCAGCGCCGCCGCGCCGAAGCCGAGGTGCCAGCTCACGCGCTCACCCAGGAACGCGGTGACCAGCGGCGCCACCAGCGCGCTGACCTGGATGCTCATATAGAACACCGAGAACGCCGCCTCGCGCCGCTCCGGCCGGCCGTCGTACATCCGGCCCACCATCGACGCCATGCCCGGCTTGACGAGACCGCTGCCCGCCGCCACCAGCCCGAGCCCCGGGTAGAGCCATCCGGTGGCCGGCACCGCCAGCAGCAGATGGCCCGCGGTGATGAGAATCCCCCCGTGGAGCGTGGCGCGGCGGGCCCCGAACACCCGGTCCACCAGCCAGCCGCCGGGCAGCGCCGAGAGGAAGACCAGCGACATGTAGAGCCCCGACAGCGCCGCCGCGTCGCCCTCCGCCATCCCCAGACCGCCGTCCCCGGGGTCGGCGACCAGATAGAGGAAGAGGATCGCCAGCATGCCGTAGAAGCTGAACCGCTCCCACATGTCCACGATGAAGAGTGTGACGAACCAGCGCGGCCGGCCCCGGAGCCCGTTCCCGCCGGGGGAGCCCGGTGCGTCCGGTGCGTCCGGTGCACGCGGTGTGTGCGGGGTGTGCGGGGTGTGCGGGGTGTTCAACGCGCCGGGTGTGTCCGGGGTGTTCATCGGCCGTCTCCCGCCGGCTCCGGGCGGCGCAGTATCTCCACCACGGCGCAGGACCAGGTGAAACCCCCGCCCACCCCGGCCAGCAGACAGAGCTGCCCCGGCCGCAGCGCACCCGAGTCCAGCAGTTCCCCGAGGCCCGCGATCTGGTCACCGGCGCCCAGATGCCCGACGTGCCGGCCCCACGACCAGGTGGTGCGCTCGGGATCGATGCCCAGCGGGGTGAGGAAGTGGGCGTTCAGCCGGGGGCGGCCCAGATGGGGGAGGACGAACCAGTCCACGTCCCGCTGCTCCACCCCCGCCTCCGACAGAGCGCGCTTGAACGCCTCGCGCTGCCCGGCGTCGATCCGGGCCAGTACGGCGTCCAGCCCCAGACGCGCGGTGAAGTCCCGGCGCGGCGGCTCCAGATCGACCGGGCTGCGGACGGCGAACGGGACGCCGCCGACGGGGTCATCGCCCCGGTGCATGCCCTCCAGGCCCGGGTCCGCGTGGGAGACCAGGCTCCGCACCCGGGCGAAGCCGCCGTGGCGCGAGAGCACCACGGCGGTCCCGCCGTCGCCGTAGGCCGTGCCCGCGTCGCTGTGCCAGCGGTCGAAGCCCGGCGCGCAGAACCGGTCCCCGGTGGTGACCAGGGCCTGGCCCCGGCCGGGATCGCCGCGCAGGACACCGGCCGCCAGCTCCAGGGCGGCCATCCCGCCGTTGGACATCTGCCGCACCTCCACGGCCGGGCAGGTGCCGCCGACGGCCTCCCGCTGCACGGCGGAGGCCGCCGCCCAGACGTCGTGGCCCTGGTAGTAGACGGCCGCGTGCAGGACCAGACCGATGTCGGCGGGGGCCGAGCCGGACTGACGCAGCGCGGCCCGGGCCGCCCGCGCGGCCATCCGCGGCCCGGAATCACCCGGTGATACGCACACGGACGCGAACTCGGTGCGCCACAGGGCCCGTCGCCGGCACAGCCCCGCCGCCTCGGCCCGCTCCACGGTCATCGCCGGTGGCAGCCAGCGGCCGAGCCCGGCGATGTACAGGCTGGTGAAGCTCACAGTGGTGTTCTCCTCTCGGGTGACGTCGACACCCGGGGCGCCGACTCACACGCTCCGGTACGGCCCCGGGCCGGCGCGGGGAGTCCGGCTCCCCGCCCCGGCCCGGGGCCCGGCGGGGGGGGGGGGGGGGCCCCGCCCCCCCCCCCCCCCCCCCGGGGGGGGGGGGGGGGCGGCGCCCCCCCCCCCCCCCCCCCCCCGCCGCGGCAGGGGGTGAGGAAGACG
>NZ_JBEOYB010000096.1:0-23794 GCF_040296845.1 Streptomyces sp. NPDC001985 | reverse complement strand
CTAAGCCTTTCAGCGCCGATGGTACTGCAGGGGGGACCCTGTGGGAGAGTAGGACGCCGCCGAACAATTTTTAGCCTCAGTCCCCTGGATCTTCATGATCCGGGGGGCTGAGGCATTTCTGCGTTCAGGACCCGTTCGGAGCGGCCCCTGTGTCCGTATCCCGGCCGGCTGACGGTAAGGTCGGGGAGGAGTCATCGGCACATTGCACACAGGAGGCCCCCGGGTGGAGGTCCAGGAGACCCGCGTTCAGACGGACCGGGTACTCACCATCCCCAACATCCTCAGCATGGCGCGCCTGGTGGGCGTACCGCTCTTCCTGTGGCTGATTCTCCGCCCGGTCTTCGGCGGTCCGAACAGCGACGGCTGGGCCCTGCTGGTGCTGATGCTCAGCGGGATCAGTGACTACCTGGACGGGAAGCTCGCCCGCCGATGGAACCAGGTCAGCAGCCTGGGGCGCCTTCTGGACCCGGCCGCCGACAGACTTTACATTCTGTCGACCCTGGTGGGTCTGACCTGGCGCGAGATCCTGCCGCTCTGGCTCACCGCGGCTCTCCTGGCCCGCGAGCTGATGCTTCTGGTGATGGTGGGAATCCTCCGCCGGCACGGTTATCCCCCGCCGCAGGTGAACTTCCTGGGCAAGGCCGCGACCTTCAACCTGATGTACGCCTTCCCGTTGCTGCTGCTCAGTGACGGATCAGGGTGGCTCGCGTCACTCGCTGCTATTTTCGGATGGGCCTTCGCCGGATGGGGTACAACTCTGTATTGGTGGGCAGGAATCCTGTATGTGGTCCAGGTTCGCCGACTCGTCAAGGCGGACGCAGTGGCCGATTGACCTCGTCGATGCGAAGCTGTGCAGTGTCGCACGCCCAGCATGACGCCAGAGGGCCTCTTTGGACGAGCGAAGTCGGCTAGACCGTCTCTCTCAAGGAGGACGCTTCCGACATGAAGGCCGTCGTGATGGCTGGTGGCGAAGGCACCCGACTTCGCCCCATGACTTCAAGCATGCCCAAACCACTGCTCCCTGTCGTCAACAGGCCGATCATGGAGCATGTGCTCCGGCTGCTGAAGCGCCACGGGCTCAATGAAACCGTCGTCACCGTCCAGTTCCTCGCCTCGCTGGTCAAGAACTACTTCGGTGACGGCGAAGAGCTCGGAATGGAGCTCACCTATGCCAATGAGGAGAAACCGCTCGGCACCGCCGGCAGTGTGAAGAACGCCGAGGAAGCGCTGAAGGACGATGCCTTTCTCGTCATCTCCGGTGATGCCCTGACGGATTTCGATCTCACCGACCTGATCTCCTTCCACAAGGAGAAGGGCGCGCTGGTCACGGTCTGTCTGACCCGGGTGCCCAACCCGCTGGAATTCGGCATCACCATCGTCGACGAAGAGGGCAAGGTCGAGCGGTTCCTGGAGAAGCCCACCTGGGGCCAGGTCTTCTCGGACACGGTGAACACCGGTATCTACGTCATGGAGCCCGAGGTCTTCGACTATGTCGAAGCAGATGTCTCCGTCGACTGGTCCGGCGATGTGTTCCCGCAGCTCATGAAGGAGGGCAAGCCGATCTTCGGCTATATCGCCGAGGGCTACTGGGAGGATGTCGGCACCCACGAGAGCTATGTGAAGGCCCAGGCGGATGTCCTGGAGGGCAAGGTCGACGTCGACATCGACGGCTTCGAGATCTCTCCCGGCGTCTGGGTGGCCGAGGGCGCCGAGGTGCACCCCGACGCTGTCCTGCGCGGTCCGCTCTACATCGGCGACTACGCCAAGGTGGAAGCCGATGTGGAGATCCGCGAGCACACGGTCGTGGGCTCCAATGTCGTCGTGAAGAGCGGCGCGTTTCTCCACAAGGCCGTCGTCCACGACAACGTCTACATCGGCGAGCACTCCAATCTGCGCGGCTGTGTGATCGGCAAGAACACCGACATCATGCGGGCCGCCCGGATCGAGGACGGTGCCGTCATCGGTGACGAGTGTCTGGTGGGCGAGGAGTCGATCGTCCAGGGCAATGTCCGCGTCTACCCGTTCAAGACCATCGAGGCCGGCGCCTTCGTCAACACCTCGGTCATCTGGGAGTCGCGCGGCCAGGCGCATCTCTTCGGCACCCGGGGAGTGTCCGGGATTCTCAATGTGGAGATCACCCCGGAGCTTGCCGTGCGGCTCGCCGGGGCCTATGCGACCACCCTGAAGAAGGGGTCCACCGTCACGACCGCCCGTGACCACTCCCGTGGTGCGCGAGCGCTGAAAAGGGCGGTGATCTCGGCCCTCCAGGCGAGCGCCATCGATGTGCGGGATCTGGAGAATGTGCCGCTGCCCGTCGCACGGCAGCAGACCGCGCGCGGCAGCGCCGGCGGCATCATGATCCGTACCTCGCCCGGTGTGCCGGACTCCGTCGACATCATGTTCTTCGACGAACGGGGTGCCGACCTCTCCCAGGCCGGACAGCGGAAGCTGGACCGGGTCTACGCACGGCAGGAGTACCGGCGGGCGTTCCCGGGCGAGATCGGTGACCTGTACTTCCCGGCCAGCGTCTTCGACTCGTACACCGGGTCCCTGCTCCGCAATGTCGACACCACCGGCATCGCCGAGTCCGGGCTGAAGCTGGTCGTGGACGCCTCCAACGGCAGCGCGGGGCTTGTGCTGCCCAGCCTGCTGGGCCGGCTCGGGGTGGATGCCCTGACCATCAATCCGGGTCTCGACGAGGCAAGGCCCACCGAGACCGCCGACACCCGCCGGGCCGGGCTGGTGCGGCTGGGTGAGATCGTGGCGTCGGCGCGGGCCGCCTTCGGGGTGCGGTTCGACCCGGTGGGCGAGCGGCTCTCCCTCGTGGACGAACGCGGCAGGATCATCGAGGACGACCGGGCGCTGCTGGTGCTGCTCGACCTGGTGGCCGCGGAGCGGCGCAGCGGGCGGGTGGCGCTGCCGGTGACCACGACCCGTATCGCCGAGCAGGTGGCGGCGTACCACGGCACCCAGGTGGAGTGGACGACGACATCGCCCGACGATCTGACGCGGGTGGGCCGTGAGGAGACCACCATCTTCGGCGGCGACGGCCGCGGCGGCTTCATCGTGCCGGAGTTCAGCAGCGTCTTCGACGGTACGGCGGCCCTGGTGCGGCTGGTCGGTCTGGTGGCGCGCACCCAGCTCACGCTGAGTCAGATCGATGCGCGGATTCCGCGGGCTCATGTGCTCAAGCGTGATCTGGCCACGCCCTGGGCGGTCAAGGGACTGGTGATGCGGCGAGTCGTCGAGGCGGCCGGTGAGCGCGAGGTCGACACCACCGACGGGGTGCGGGTCGTCGAGGCCGATGGACGGTGGGTGATGGTCCTGCCCGATCCCTCGGAGGCCGTCACTCATCTGTGGGCGGAAGGGCCCGATGACGCGTCGGCTCAGGAACTGCTCAACGACTGGTCGGCGGTGGTGGACAGCGCAGGTCACTGAGGTGTGAGCGGTGTGCCGGACGTTTCGGAAGCGAGGCGTCCGGCACACCGGTGGGGCCATTCGGCGGTAGCGCCCACGACGTGCGACGATGTGCGGCATGCCGCAGCAGCACCCCGTTCGGAGCACTGGCTCCCCGCCCCCGCGTCCCGACGCCTCGATGTCGCTGCTGACGAATGTGATGGAGCACAGCCTCGACGACGGGTACGCCGAGGCGACCGCGCGCCGGCAGGCGGAGGGCGGTGGACTGCCCCGCTCGCTGCGCGCCCGGCTGGGTCTCGCGGCCGGCCTGGTGCTCGCCGCTCTGATCGTCACGGTGGGTGCGGCGGAGGCGCGGATATCGGCTCCGGTGCTGGCGAAGGAGCGCGAGGAGCTGATCGACCGCATCGAGGCGGAGACCTCGGACGCCGACGCGCTGGAGCGCGGAGTGGACCGGCTCCGGGACGAGGTGGGGGAGCGTCAGCGCAAGGCGCTCAGGACGCCGGGCGACGGCCGGCACCAGGTGGTGTCGCTGATGGCGGGGGCCACCGAGGTGGAGGGCCCGGGCGTGAAGCTCGTGGTCGACGACCGCGAGGACACCGCCCAGGGCGGCGGCGGGCCGCGCGAGAGCAGCGGGTTCAGCGATACGGGCCGGGTGCGGGACCGTGACATGCAGCGGGTGGTCAACGGGCTGTGGGAGTCCGGTGCGGAGGCCGTGGCCATCAACGGGCAGCGGCTGACGGCCCTGTCCGCGATCAGGGCCGCCGGAGACGCCATACTGGTGGACAACAGGCCGCTGGTGCCGCCCTATACGGTGCTGGCGGTGGGGGACGGAAAGAGGCTGGGCACGGAGTTCCGGGACAGCGTCGACGGCCGGTATCTGCACGCGCTGCGGGAGAACTTCGGTATCCGCTTCAGTGTCTCCACCGAGGACACGGTGCGTCTCGCGGCGGCCCCGAGCCTGATCGTACGTACAGCAGAGCCGAGGACCGCCTCCGCCGGGAAGGGCAGCGGGCAGGGCACGGCAGACACAGGGAAGGGCACATCGTGATCGCCGTACTGGGCCTCGTCGTCGGAGTCGTGGCCGGACTGCTGGTCCGGCCCGAGGTTCCGGCGGTGGTCGAGCCCTATCTGCCGATCGCTGTGGTGGCGGCGCTGGACGCCGTCTTCGGCGGACTGCGGGCCATGCTGGACGGGATCTTCGTCGATAAGGTCTTCGTGGTCTCCTTCCTGTCCAATGTGGTGGTGGCGGCGCTGATCGTCTTCCTCGGGGACAAGCTGGGCGTCGGCGCCCAGCTCTCCACGGGTGTGGTGGTGGTGCTCGGCATCCGGATCTTCTCCAACGCCGCCGCGATCCGCCGGCACGTCTTCCGGGCGTGAGGCCGATGAGCAGCGATCCGACGAAGGGCGGCCCGGTGAACGGAGACCCGGAGGGCAGGGAGCCGGCCGCCGGCGAGGTCCCCTCGCGAGAGCCGCAGTCCGAGCCGCAGTCCGGGCCGGAGCGGTCGGCCCCGGCCGGCCCGCGGGCCGGGATGACGGGGCGCCAGCGGCTGGTCGCCGGCCTCTGGCCGCCGCGGGTGACACGTGCTCAACTCACGGTCGCGGTGCTGCTGTTCGTCCTGGGTCTCGGGCTCGCCATCCAGGTCCGCTCGACCAGCGACAACAGCGCTCTGCGCGGTGCCCGGCAGGAGGATCTGGTGCGGATTCTCGATGAGCTGGACAACCGCACCGAGCGCCTGGAGGACGAGAAGCAGCGGCTGGAGACCCAGCGCACCGAGCTGGAGAACAGCTCGGACCAGGCCGAGGAGGCCCGCAGGCAGACCGAGCAGAAGGAGCAGCAGCTCGGCATTCTCGCGGGTACGGTCGCCGCCCAGGGCCCCGGGATCACGCTCACCATCACCGACGGCTCCGGCCGGGTGGAGGCCGACATGCTGCTCGACGCGATCCAGGAGCTGCGGGCCGCGGGCGCGGAGGCCATCCAGGTCAATGACCACCGGGTCGTGGCGGATACGTACTTCACCGGTACGGGCGGCGACATCGAGGTGGACGGGAACCGGATCAGGGCGCCGTACATCTTCAAGGTCATCGGGAAGCCGCAGGATCTTGAGCCCGCCCTGAACATTCCGGGCGGAGTGGTGCAGACGCTGGAGAAGGAGCAGGCCACCGCTTCGGTGGTCCGCTCGGAGAAGATCGTCGTGGGCGCCTTGCGGCCCGCGGAGCGGCCTGACTACGCTCGGTCGTCGGCGCAGTGAGGCGGCGGTGTACGGTGCCCGGCGGGTCGGGGCATGAGGTTGCGAGGGGTCGGCACACAGAAGCTGTGCCGCGTGGTGGAAACTGTCTGATGGGTACGGACGTTGTGATGATGTCCGGGTCGGCAGGTGTGGTCATTGAGGGTTCGTCCTGCCCCACGGGCGGGTCTATTTCGGTCAAGGGGAATCGCCCGTGAAATTGTTTGCGAAGTTGTTCGGCAAGAGCTCGCGCGAGGACGGCGGAAACGCCAAGCATCGCGCGCGGCGTCATGGCCAGGAGGAGGAGCAGGGCGGCGAGCGTCCGCTCTTCCGGGATGAGGTCTCCGGGCCGGGTGGTGACATTCCCGGTGGGCGGGGCGCGTCGTCTGTTGACCCTGCGGGTCCCGGCCGCATAGGTTTCGGGGAACCAGCAGCCTCAGGTACGGGTGGAGGGTATGCCCCCGATCCGTACGCGACCAATCCCCATGGGGGACAGCCGCGGCAGGAGGACCGGTCCATGGCGGCCGTGACGGTGTGTACGAGGTGCGGGAACCGCAATCCGCAGTCGAGCAAGTTCTGCTCGAACTGTGGCGCGCCGCTGCGGGGCCAGGCGCCCGCGGAGCGGGCGTCGGAGACGACGTCCACCATCTCCATCTCGGGCCTGGAGGCATACGACTCCGAGGTGACGGGGCAGACACAGCTTCCGTCGCTCTCCCCGGAGGCGCAGGCCGCTGTCGAGGCCCTGCCGTTCGGTTCGGCGCTGCTGGTGGTCCGGCGCGGCCCCAATTCGGGCAGCCGCTTCCTGCTGGACGGCGAGCTGACCACGGCCGGCCGTCACCCGCAGAGCGATATCTTCCTCGACGACGTGACGGTGTCCCGCCGCCATGTGGAGTTCCGCCGGAATCCGGACGGCAGCTTCGGCGTCGCCGATGTGGGCAGCCTGAACGGCACCTATGTCAATCGCGAGCGGATCGACTCGGTCTATCTGGCCAATGGTGACGAGGTCCAGATCGGCAAGTACCGGCTGGTCTTCTACGCGAGCCAGCAGCGGGGCCTGTAACCCGGCGGGGAAGGCACCATGCGAACACCGACGGGCGGTGCCGGTCACGGCACCGCCACCGCGGCGGGGCGGCTCGCCGCGGGTGAGCGGCTGATGAGCATCGGGACGGTGCTCGGTCAGTTGCGCGACGAGTTTCCCGAAGTCACGATTTCCAAGATCCGCTTCCTGGAGGCCGAAGGTCTCGTGGAGCCGCGGCGCACACCGTCGGGGTACCGCAAATTCACCTCGGCCGATGTGGAGCGGCTGGCCCAGGTACTGCGGATGCAGCGGGACCACTATCTTCCGCTGAAGGTGATCCGTGAGCATCTGGACGCCGTCGCCCGGGGTGAACAGGTCCAGTTGCCCGCTCAGGGCTCGCAGGGCGAGGCGCCGGCCGGGGCGGCAGGGGCCGCCGGGGTCTGGGAGGCCGCCGGTGAGCGCCGTACGGCCGCACGGATCGGCCGGGCGGCTCTGCTGGCCGCCGCCGGGGTCTCGGAGGAGCAGCTGGCCGTCTGGGAGTCCTACGGCCTGCTCACCCCTGACGCCGCCGGCAGTTTCGACGCCGAGTCGGTGACGGTGGCCAGGTTGGTGGCCGACCTGGGCGGATTCGGTCTGGAACCGCGTCATCTGCGGGCCATGAAGGCTTCCGCCGAGCGGGATGCCGGGCTGGTGGAGCAGGTGGTCGCACCCTTGCGGCGGCATCGCAATCCGCAGACCAGGGCACATGCGGAGGCCACGGCGAAAGAGCTGGCGGAGCTGTCCGTACGGCTGCACGCGGCCCTGTTGCAGAGTGCCCTCGGAGTCCGTCTCGGCTGATCCAGAACGTGCCCGACTACCCAAACGGGCCGGGCACGTCCTAGGGTTGCTGTGTGAACGAGCTCGACGTTGTGGGTGTCCGGGTGGAAATGCCCTCCAACCAACCGATCGTGCTCCTGCGTGAAGTGGGAGGCGACCGGTACCTCCCCATTTGGATCGGTCCCGGGGAGGCGACCGCCATTGCCTTTGCCCAGCAGGGCATGGCACCTGCCAGACCGCTGACCCATGACCTCTTCAAGGATGTGCTGGAGGCGGTGGGGCAGGAACTCACCGAGGTCCGCATCACCGACCTGCGCGAAGGGGTTTTCTACGCGGAGCTGGTCTTCGCCAGCGGAGTCGAGGTGAGCGCGCGTCCCTCCGACGCCATAGCGCTCGCCCTGCGCACCGGCACGCCGATCTACGGCAGTGACGGGGTGCTCGACGACGCGGGTATCGCGATTCCGGATGAGCAGGAGGACGAGGTGGAGAAGTTCCGCGAGTTCCTCGATCAGATCTCGCCGGAGGACTTCGGAACCAACAGCCAGTGACCGCCGTACGGTGAGCAGGTGACCGCCGGTCCACTGGCGGTCACCGGAGAGGCCGAGACTGTCGGCTTGGGCGCATTCGGGCACGTCTTCCCCGTTTTGGGGCACGAGAAACCACTCTCAGGGTGATTATCACTCGGCGTGCCGAGTGTGGCGATCGTTGACGCACCCCTGGTGACTGCCTACCGTCGGGTGGGCAGGTCAAGGATGGAGGTCGGCGTGAGAAGCAGCGGCGGCGGTGCGGTGGGGGCCCTCGGGCGAGCCCTGGGGGAGAGCGGGCCGTATCCGCTCCCGGAGAGTGCGGTCGACCCGTCGGCGGACACGGTCGGCTATCGAGGGCCGACCGCGTGTGCGGCGGCCGGCATCACCTATCGGCAGCTCGACTACTGGGCGCGTACCGGCCTGGTCGAGCCGAGTGTGCGGCCGGCTCGCGGCGCGGGGGCCCAGCGGCTCTACAGCCTGCGCGATGTGGTCGTCCTGAAGATCGTGAAGCGATTCCTGGACACCGGGGTGGCGCTCCAGAACATCCGGGCGGCCGTGCAGCACCTCAGGGCGCGCGGCCACGCCGATCTGGAGCGGATGACGCTGATGAGCGACGGCGCGACCGTCTACGAGTGCTCGTCGCCCGACGAGGTGGTGAGCCTCCTCCAGGGCGGACAGGGGATCTTCGGTATCGCGGTCGGCGTGGTCTGGCGCGATGTCGAGACGGCGCTGTCGCAGCTGCACGGTGAGCGGGTCGACACCGGTGAGACCCTGATCGGCCACAATCCCGCCGACGAGCTGGCCAGGCGCCGGCAGAACCGGGCCGTCTGACCCGTTCGGCGGACCCCGCCCCGCCTTCCTCCCGGCCCGGCCGGAAGGACACGGCGAATGGCCCGGCGGGCATTGTCAGTGGCGTAGGGCAGCATCGGAGATGTGAGATCCGCGCCGACGATTCTGCATCTGGACATGGATGCGTTCTACGCCGCAGCCGAACAGGCGGCGAAGCCGAGTCTGCGCGGAAAGCCCGTGATCGTCGGCGGGCTCGGTCCGCGCGGTGTCGTGGCCACCGCCTCGTACGAGGCGAGACGGTTCGGGGTCCACTCGGCGATGCCCATGGCCCAGGCCCGGCGGCTCGCGCCGAACGCGGCGTATCTGGTGCCGCGCTTCTCCTTCTACCGCGCCATCAGCGAACAGGTCATGGAGCTGCTGCGTTCCCTGTCGCCGCTGGTGGAGCCGCTCAGTCTGGACGAGGCCTTCGTCGATCTGGAGGCGAGCGGCGCGGCCTCGGATCTGCCGTCGGCGCGGGCCGCCGGAGAGCGGCTGCGGGCGGATATACGCACCGTCACCGGGCTCACCGGATCAGTGGGCCTCGCCGGCTCGAAGATGCTGGCGAAGATCGCCTCCGAGCAGGCGAAACCGGATGGTCTGGTGGTGATGGAGCCGGGGACCGAGCGTGAGCTGCTGGGGCCGCTGACCGTGCGGACGCTGCCCGGCGTCGGCCCGGCGACCGGCGAGCATCTGCGGCGCGCGGGCATGACGACCTGCGCCGAGGTCGCCGAGGCGGGCGAGGACGAGCTGGTGCGGCTGCTCGGCAGGGCGCACGGCACCGCGCTGCACCGGATGGCCCTGGGCTTCGACGACCGGCCCGTGGTCGCCGAGCGGGACACCAAATCCGTGTCGGTGGAGGACACCTTCGACGTGGATCTGCACGACCGGGTCCGGATCAGGATCGAGGTCGAGCGGCTCGCGGACCGCTGTGTCCAGCGGCTGCGGGCCTCCGGGCACTCGGGGCGGACGATCGTGCTGAAGGTCCGGCGGTACGACTTCTCGACGCTGACGCGCTCGGAGACGCTCCGGGGGCCGACGGACGATCCCGCGGTCGTCCGGGAGGCGGCGGCGCGCCTCCTGGAGTCCGTGGACACCACGGGCGGTGTCCGGCTGCTGGGCGTCGGGGTGTCCGGGCTCGCCGACTACACCCAGGAGGACCTCTTCGCGCAGGCCGCAGCCGGTGAGCGCCCCGGGGGCGCCGCCCCGGACAGCGCGGCGGCGCCCCCGGGTGGCGCACCGGACGCACCGGACGAGCGGCGGGAACCGGCCGGGCGGGACGGGGACCCGGCGGAGGGGCGGAGCGCGCCCGTGGCGGCGGGGGGCACCGCCGGCCCGTCCGGCGGGCCCGCCGAGCGGCGCTGGTCCGCCGGCAACGACGTGCGTCACGCGGTCCACGGGGCGGGATGGGTGCAGGGCAGCGGTGTCGGACGGGTCACCGTGCGGTTCGAGGACCCGCTCTCCCCGCCGGGGCGCGTGCGGACCTTCCGGGTGGACGACCCCGATCTGGAGCCCTCCGATCCGCTGCCCCTGGTCGCCCCGCCGGAGAACCCGCCCGAGGGGCCGCCGGACGCGCCGCCGGGGAGCCCGGAGAACCCGGCGGGGCCGGCCGGCGCCGCCGGTCAGTCCTCGTCGCCCGCGACCTGTCCGAAGGAGCGGTCGTCGGGGGGCGCGACGGGCACCTCCGGCGACACGGAGAGTTCGAGGCCGTAGTGGTGGTAGAGCTGGAGCTCCTGTTCGGGGGAGAGATGGCGGCCGACACCGAAGTCCGGTGCGTCCTTGATCAGCGAGCGCTCATAGGGAACACGCAGGGTGTCGTCGACGAAGGTGCTCGGCTCCAGCGGGACGAAGGCGTCCCGGCTGAAGAGCCCGGTGCGCACTGCCGCCCATTCGGGTGTACCGGTGGCATCGTCCAGGTACACCTCGTCCACGGTGCCGATCTTGGCCCCGTCGCGGTCGAACGCCTTGCGGCCGATCAGGCTGCGCGGATCGATATCGGTCTGCACGGTCCCTCCATATGGTCGCAACTGCTCTTTGATCCATACAAAAGGGCACTTCGCAGGTGTCGGCCACTTGAGCGATTGTTGAAAGGTCACGCTGGTAGGCTGGCAAGCGGCTGCTGACCCCGCGCGGGAGAGTCCACCGGCAGGACGACGGTGGCGCCGAAGGAGCAAATCCTCCCCGGAATCTCTCAGGCACCTGTACCGCGCGGACGAGGTCACTCTGGAAAGCAGGGCGGGCGTCGGACGGCATCCGCTCTCACCGACGGTGAAAGCCGGGGCGTCGCAGTCGGGCGGCCCGGTGAAGCTCTCAGGTTGAGATGACAGAGGGGGAGGCCCGTCCAGGGCACCCCGCGTGCGGTGGTGCCTCTCGCAGGTCGTGTCAGACCAGGAGGCCTCCTACATGACCGCCAACCGCATTCCGCTCTCCCAGTTGGAGCAGGGCACCCCGTTCGAGCAGCGCCACATCGGCCCCGACGCGGCGGCCCAGGCCAAGATGCTGGCGCAGGTGGGATACGGCTCGCTGGACGAGCTGACCGCCGCGGCGGTCCCCGATGTCATCAAGAGCGCGGAGGCGCTGGCCCTCCCGGACGCCCGCACCGAGGCCGAGGTCCTCGCCGAGCTGCGCGGCCTCGCCGACCGCAACACCGTGCTGGCGCCCATGATCGGCCTCGGTTACCACGGCACCTTCACGCCCCCGGTCATCCTGCGCAACGTCATGGAGAACCCGTCCTGGTACACGGCGTACACGCCCTACCAGCCGGAGATCTCCCAGGGCCGGCTGGAGGCTCTGCTGAACTTCCAGACGATGGTCGCCGAGCTGACCGGGCTGCCCACCTCCGGAGCCTCCCTCCTCGACGAGGGCACCGCCGCCGCCGAGGCGATGTCGCTCGCCCGACGGGTCGGAAAGGTCAAGAACGGGATCTTCCTGGTCGACTCCGACGTACTGCCGCAGACCCTCGCGGTCATCGAGACCCGCGCGGAGCCCACCGGTGTCGAGGTCGTCACCGCCGACCTCAGCGCGGGCATCCCGGCCGAGATCGCCGAGCGCGGTGTCTTCGGCGTCCTGCTCCAGTACCCGGGGGCCTCCGGGGCCGTACGCGACATCAAGCCGGTGATCGAGCAGGCGCGGGCGCTCGGCGCGATCGTCACCGTCGCCGCCGATCTGCTGGCCCTCACCCTCCTCACCCCGCCCGGTGAGCTCGGCGCCGACATCGCCGTCGGCACCACTCAGCGCTTCGGCGTCCCCATGGGCTTCGGCGGCCCGCACGCCGGTTTCATGGCCGTCCGGGAGAAGTTCGCCCGCAGCCTGCCCGGCCGGCTCGTCGGTGTCTCCGTCGACGCCGACGGCAACAAGGCGTACCGGCTCGCACTCCAGACCCGTGAGCAGCACATCCGGCGCGAGAAGGCCACCAGCAACATCTGCACCGCGCAGGTGCTGCTCGCCGTGATGGCGGGGATGTACGCGGTCTACCACGGGCCGGACGGACTGCGCGCCATCGCCCGGCGCACCCACCGCTACGCCACCCTGCTCGCCGCGGGCCTGACCGCCGGCGGTGTGGAGGTCCTCCACGACTCCTACTTCGACACCCTGACCGCACGGGTGCCGGGCACCGCGGCCGATGTGGTCGCGGCCGCCCGTGAGGGCGGGGTCAATCTGCGCCTGGTCGACGACTCGCACGTCTCCGTCGCCTGCGACGAGACCACCCTGCGCGCCCAGCTCACCGCCGTGTGGGCCGCCTTCGGCGTGACCGGCGACATCGACGCGCTGGACGGGACCACCGAGGACACCCTGCCGGCCGCGCTGCTGCGCACCGACGACTATCTCTCCCACCCGGTCTTCCACCAGCACCGCTCCGAGACGGCGATGCTGCGCTATCTGCGCCGCCTCTCGGACCGGGACTACGCCCTGGACCGCGGCATGATCCCGCTCGGCTCCTGCACCATGAAGCTGAACGCGACCACCGAGATGGAGCCGGTCACCTGGCCCGAGTTCGGGCAGATCCACCCCTTCGTCCCCGTCGACCAGGCGGCCGGCTATCTGACGCTCATCCGGGAGCTGGAGGAGCGGCTCGCCGAGGTCACCGGCTACGACAAGGTCTCCATCCAGCCGAACGCCGGCTCGCAGGGTGAACTCGCCGGTCTTCTCGCGGTCCGCGCCTACCACCGAGCCAACGGCGACGAGCAGCGGACGGTCTGCCTGATCCCGTCGTCCGCGCACGGCACCAACGCCGCCAGCGCCGTGATGGCCGGGATGAAGGTCGTGGTGGTGAAGACCGCCGACGACGGCGAGGTCGACGTCGACGACCTGCGCGCCAGGATCGACCAGTACCGCGACGAGCTGTCCGTGCTGATGATCACCTACCCCTCGACGCACGGTGTCTTCGAGGAGCACGTCGCCGACATCTGCGCCCGGGTCCACGAGGCCGGCGGCCAGGTCTATGTCGACGGAGCCAATCTCAACGCGCTGGTGGGGCTCGCCAAGCCGGGCAAGTTCGGCGGCGACGTCTCGCACCTGAATCTGCACAAGACGTTCTGCATCCCGCACGGCGGCGGTGGCCCCGGTGTCGGGCCGGTCGGCGTCCGGGCGCACCTCGCGCCGTATCTGCCGAACCACCCGCTCCAGCCGACCGCCGGCCCGGAGACGGGCGTCGGGCCGATCTCGGCCGCGCCGTGGGGCTCGGCGGGCATTCTGCCGATCTCCTGGGCCTATGTGCGGCTGATGGGCGGCGAGGGTCTCAAGCGGGCGACCCAGGTCGCCGTGCTGGCCGCCAACTACATCGCCAAGCGGCTGGAGCCGCACTACCCGGTGCTCTACACCGGCCCCGCCGGTCTGGTCGCCCATGAGTGCATCGTGGATCTGCGCCCGCTGACGAAGGCCACCGGAGTCACCGTGGACGACATCGCCAAGCGGCTGGTCGACTACGGCTTCCACGCGCCGACGATGTCCTTCCCGGTGGCCGGCACCCTGATGATCGAGCCCACCGAGAGCGAGAATCTGAGCGAGATCGACCGCTTCTGCGATGCGATGATCGCCATTCGCCGGGAGATCGAGCTGGTCGCGTCGGGCGAGTGGCCCGTCGAGGACAGCCCGCTGCGGAACGCGCCCCACACGGCCGCCGCGCTGGGCGGTGACTGGGACCACCCGTACAGCCGTGACACGGCCGTCTTCCCCGCCGGGGTGAGCGCCGCGGACAAGTACTGGCCGCCGGTGCGCCGGATCGATGGCGCCTTCGGCGACCGCAACCTCGTCTGCTCCTGCCCGCCGCTGGAGGAGTACGACCGCTGACGGACGGCGGACGCCTGTCGCAGGGGGGCCGGTACGGAGCGAAGTCTCCGGCCGGCCCCTTCGTCGTACCCGGACCGGAGCGCGTACACCGGACCGGACCGGAGCGCCCGCCCGGTGCCGCGCGCGGGCCGGAGACGGCGGGTGCGCGGGGGCGGGGCGGAACGGCGGCGGGAGCGATGGCGCGGGTAGCGCCGGGGGAGGCGGTTCTACGCCGCCGTCGCCGTCAGGCCCACCCGGTGAGGGGCGATGATCTGCCCGTCGGGGAGGAGCTCGCCGGTGTCCTCGAAGAGGAGCACGCCATTGCACAGCAGGCTCCAGCCCTGCTCCGGATGGTGCGCCACGAGGCGCGCCGCGTCCCGGTCGGCGGAGTCGGATGTCGGGCAGGGCGGTTGGTGCTGGCACATGGCTGAGTTCTTTCGCTGCGGTGTGGTGAACGTCCTGCGGCTCGATGAGGTGTTCATGGCCGCCCCCGTATCTGTAGGTCCGGTCCCAGTGTTGCCCCACGGGCGTCATCCCGCAGGGATTTCGCGACAGCTCGTCTCACTCAGAAGAGACGTGTCCACCAAGGTGATGGTTCAGCCCTGCTGGATTGTCCTTTCGGGTGGTTCCAGGGGGTCGGATTGGACTAGTCCGATCGGGCAGAAGTGCGCCCCGCGACCGAGTGGTCACGGGGCGCGAAGTGCTCATTCGCCCGTGCGCCGGGGCGCGAACGGGGCGCGGTCAGGCGGGCGAGCCGAGGAGGGGCGCGGGGGTGAGCCGCAGGGTCATCACCGGGAGGAGATCGGTGACCCGGTGCGGCCGGTCGGCCGCGATCCCGGGGGGTGCGGGGGCGAGCGGGATCAGAACGTCGGTGGGCAGGAGGGTGCCTGAGGCGGCGTCGGCCTCCGGGTCCCCGTGCAGCCACAGGGTGAGCATGTACAGCTCGGGGATGGAGAGCAGCCGTGGCTGAAACGGGGTCGTCATCGACTCCGCCTGCCGCAGGGCCCGTTCGGTGGAGGTCAGATAGGGGCCTTCGAAGAAGTGCGAGAAGGCCCAGCCGTCGGGGGTGAGGACCGTCTCCGCGGCGGCGACGTACCGATCGGTGCCGCGGATCAGGAAGCGCCATCCCGTGAGCCTGGTGCCGGGGCCGGCGGGCGTCGGGGCGATCTGGTCGAGGACATGGACGGGAAGGGGTGATTCGGGGCTCGCGGGTCCCTGGACGGACCGGAGAGCGGGGGTGCGGTCCTCACTGACAGCGGTGGGAGAACCGAGTGCGGTGAGGACGCTGCGGAGTGCGGGCGCGGGGGCCGGTAGGGCGTGCAGCGGCATGGTGGGTCGCCTCTCACTTGGGAGACACGGTGAGGCAGAGGCAGATGCGGACGGCGCTGTCAGCGTGCGGGGCCAGAAGGGCCGGGAAGGCGACTGGGCGCCAACTCTCTGCCTGCTGGGCAAAGTTTATACGACACGTGTTCTCATAGTGTTTCCGCTAGCGCTCGTGCGCATTAAAAACAAGGCTGGTTCAGGTCCGTCCTCAGCAGGGGATCTGCGGGGTTGCCGGGGAAATTTCCTTCACGGCCAGGGCATTAGCCCAGTTGCCGGTAGGCCGAAACCGGTCGGTGTTTTTCACCATACGGCGGGTGGAGTATCTGTGTACTGCACCCTGCCGGCGGGCGGGCCGCATCGCATCAGCGGGATGTGCCGCGTGTCACTTCTGACACCCTACCCGCCCCCGGGCGTGGCCGCCGCGTTATGGATCAGCCAGGCTGGGCATTATCGTCCGTGACGCGAGCGACCGATGCCGCGCGGTGCCCACGCGAGGAGGACGCTTCGATGGGGGAAAAGATCGTGACAGGCAGCTTTGCGCTGTCCGATCGCCAGCGGTACCGGCGAAAGCTGCAACAGTGCCTGGCGGGACTGGGGCGGCTGCTGGCCGAGAAGAGGTTCGACCGGCCCAAGAATCTGATGGGCCTGGAGATCGAGCTGAATCTCGCGGGTTCGGACGGGCTGCCCCGGATGATGAATGCGGAAGTCCTGGAACGCATCGCGAGCCATGATTTCCAGACCGAGCTGGGAATGTTCAACCTGGAAGTAAACATTGTTCCGCACCGGCTCGGCGGACGGGTTCTCGATCAGCTCGCCGAGGAGTTGCGCGCCGGGCTCGGATATGCGCATCGCAAGGCCAACGAGGTGGGCGCCGGGATCGTGATGATCGGCATTCTCCCGACCCTCGCCCAGGACGATCTGGTCTCCGCGAACCTCTCCGCCGTCGACCGCTACGCGATGCTCAACGAGCAGATCGTCGCCGCCCGGGGGGAGGCCTTCACCCTGGATATCGACGGAGCGGAGCGGCTGACCTGTACCTCCGCCTCGATTGCCCCCGAAGCGGCCTGCACATCCGTGCAGTTGCACCTTCAGGTGACACCCGGGCGTTTCGCCGATGTGTGGAATGCCGCGCAGGCCGTGGCGGCCGTGCAGGTCGCCGTCGGTGCCAATTCCCCGTTCCTCTTCGGCAAGGAGCTCTGGCCCGAGTCGCGGCCGCCGCTCTTCCAGCAGGCCACCGACACCCGCCCGCCCGAACTCCAGGCGCAGGGAGTGCGGCCGCGCACCTGGTTCGGGGAGCGCTGGGTGGATTCCGCCTACGACCTCTTCGAGGAGAATCTCCGCTACTTTCCCGCCCTGCTGCCGATCTGCGACGACGACGAGGACCCGCTGCGGATCATCGACGACGGCGGTGTCCCCGGTCTTCAGGAACTGGTCCTGCACAACGGCACGGTCTACCGCTGGAACCGTCCGGTGTACTCGGTCGCCGACGGTGTACCCCATCTGCGGGTGGAGAACCGGGTGCTCCCGGCCGGGCCCACCGTCACCGATGTCATCGCCAACGCGGCCTTCTTCTACGGGCTGGTGCGCGCGCTCGCCGAGGAGCCCCGGCCGGTGTGGACCCGGCTGCCCTTCGACGCCGCCGCCGAGAACTTCGAGACCGCGTGCCGCGAGGGCATCGACGCCGGGCTCCAGTGGCCGCGCCCCGGCCGGGGCGGCGGCATCACCCGGGTGCCGGCCGTCAAGCTCGTACGCGATGAACTGCTGCCGCTGGCAGCCGCCGGACTCGACGCGTGGAATGTGGAACCCGCCGACCGGGACCGGTATCTGGGAGTGATCGAGGAGCGCTGCAAACGCCGGGTCAACGGCGCCTCCTGGCAGACGGAGACCTACCACCGCGCCCGGGAGGCCGGTCTGGAGCGGGACGCGGCCCTCGCGGCGATGACCCGCCGCTACTGCGATCTGATGCACGAGGGCGAACCGGTGCACACCTGGCCCGTGGGCTTCCCCGGCCGGAGCGCCTGAAGGGCGGCCCGGCGGCGGGGCGCCCTCCGCACGGACGGCCCGGCGGCGGGCCGCGAGCCGGACGTCCGGTGACGCCCGGCGGGGTGCCCCCTCGGCGACACCCCGCCCTGCCTCCCCCCGGCGCACCCGCGTCGGGCAAGCTGTGACCTCCCCTGCGTACCCTCGTCACCCGGCGCGACGAGGAGAGGCCGCGCGGGATCGAACGACTGGAGGCACGAGTGCAGACGGAGCCCGGACACGTGGCCGATTCCCTTCCCCAGGAAGGCACGCCACGGAGGATTCTGCGGTCCGAGACGCTCCTGGTACTCGCGCTCTCGCTGGGCGCGAGCGGAGTCTCGGCGCTGATCAGCTTTGTTGGATCGCTGACCGAACCGGGTGGTCTGAAGGATCAGGCGGCGACGCTGAACGGCTCGCACGCGCCCGGCCGCCCCTGGCTCGATCTCGCCTGGCAGCTCTTCGGTATCAGCACGGCCCTGGTGCCGGTCCTATTGGTGGCGCATCTGCTGACCCGGGAGGGCGCGGGCGGACTGCGGGCCATGGGCTTCGACCGCACCAGGCCCTGGCCCGACCTGGGACGGGGCACCCTGGTCGCGGCAGGCATCGGCGGCGCCGGTCTGGCGTTCTATCTGGCGGCGCGGGCCACCGGGTTCAATCTGACGGTCGTCCCCGAGTCACTGCCCGAGGTGTGGTGGAAGTTCCCCGTACTGATCCTCTCGGCGATCCAGAACTCCGTGGTGGAGGAGGTGATCGTCGTCGGCTATCTGCTCCGCCGGCTCGACCAGCTGGGCTGGACCCCGATGGCGGCCCTCGCCGCCAGTTCGCTGCTGCGCGGCTCGTACCACCTCTACCAGGGCATCGGCGGATTCATCGGCAACATGGTCATGGGTGTGGTGTTCGTGCTGCTCTACCGCCGGTGGGGACGGGTCGGACCGCTGGTGGTCGCGCACGCGCTGCTCGACATCGTGGCCTTCGTCGGATACGCGCTGCTGGCCGGCCGGGTCGGATGGCTGCCCACCCCGTGACGGACCCCCGGGGCGTACGGGAGGGGCCGCACGCCCCTCGCCGGGTCAGGGCGCGGTGAGCAGTTCGCCGTCGATGACGGTGACCGCGCGGCCCGTCAGCAGGGTCCGGTCGCCGCGCAGGGAGCACCGGACGAGACCGGAGCGGGCCGACGCCTGGAGGCCGGTCAGTTCGGTACGGCCCAGGCGCGCCGACCAGAGCGGCGCGAGCGCGGTGTGCGCGCTGCCGGTCACCGGGTCCTCGTCGATCCCCGCGCCGGGGAAGAACCCCCGCGAGACGAAGTCGTGGCCGAGGCCGGGGTCGTCGGCGGCGGCGGTGACGACGATCCCGCGCCGCGAGTGCCGTGCGAGAGCGCGGATGTCCGGGGTCAGCGCGCGCACGCTCCGCTCGTCGCGGAGCTCGACGACCAGGTCGCCGATGTGCGGCCCGGTGTCGTGGACCGAGAGCACCGGCGCGCCGAGCGCCTCGGCGATGCCGTCCGGGATGTCGACCCGGGTGAGCGGGGAGGTGGGGAAGTCCAGGGTGATCGTGCCGTCCTCCCGGGCCGTGGCCGTGAGAATCCCGCAGCGGGCGGCGAACCGGACGGTGCCGCCGGCGGCGCCCGTGGTGTGCAGGACATGCGCGGTGGCGAGGGTGGCGTGCCCGCACATGTCGACCTCGGTGGCGGGGGTGAACCAGCGCAGCGCCCAGTCGCCCTCCTCTCCGGCGGGGAGGGGATGGGCGAAGGCGGTCTCGGAGAGATTGACCTCGGCGGCGACCCGCTGGAGCCAGGCCGCGTCGGGGAACGCGCGGGACTTCGGCAGCAGCAGGACACCGGCGGGGTTGCCGGCGAAGGGGGTGTCGGTGAAGGCGTCGACGATCTGAATGCGCATGGGCCCGACCGTAGCGAGTGGGCGGGGGGCGGGCGCGGGCCAATCGGAGACCGGCGGCCCTTCCCGGGGGCGGGGAGCGGGACACCGTACCGCCGGAGGGCCGGAGCTGCCCGGGGCCGGGCGGTGCGGCGCGCACGGCCCGGTGTCGCTCCCGGTGTCGCTGCGTTCCGGCGGCGCGCGGTGCGGTGCGCGTCGTCCGGGTGTCGCTCGTACCGTCGTGGCGCCGACCGGTGCGGCGTGCGCCGTCCCGGCGCCGACCGGCGCGCCGCACGCCGTCCCGCCGTCCCGGCGTCGCCCGGTGCCGGAGGGTTGCCGGGGAGCAGGGAGAATCCCGTGCATGATGCATTTCACCAAGACGGGCTGGCTCGCGTTCTTCTCCGGGACGGACGAGCTCATGGGCCGGCAACTGCCGGTCGAGGGCTGGGAGCCCCTGACCAACGCGGCCCTCGTGGTCGACCCCGAACGGGGCGCGCTGCGGCCGGTGACGGACTATCCGGACTTCTGGCGTCTTGAGCGGGCACACGCGGTCGCGGCGGTGCTGCCTGGCTCGGGACACCGGGCCCACTGGAACGACTTCGAGAACGGCACTCCGCTGACCGAGGAGATCCTCGGCTGGCTGGTGACCGAGGCGGGGGACGCCATACCCTTCACGGCCGACGGGGCAACGGCGGAGGACGCAGACGAGATCCTCCCTCCGCTGCGGGATGCCGCCGGGGGGCCGGGGCAGTGAGCGCCGCCGCCGGCGGCGCCTCGGTGTGCCGCCGGATCAGCAGATCCCCCAGCGCGGTGCGCCGGTGCAGCACCGCCCGCCCCGCCCGCACCGTGGTGATCAGACCCGAGCCCCGCAGCGCGGCGGTGTGCGCGGAGACGGTGGCGTTGCTGACCTCCAGCCGGCGGGCGAGCCCGCCCGTGGTGTGCTCGTCCGCCAGCAGCAGCAGAATGCCGAACCGGGTCCGCCCCAGCACCTCGGCCAGCGCCTCCTCCGCGCTGCCCACCCCGTCCGGTGTGAGCGGCAGACCGGGACCCGCCGGATACTTCAGCACCAGAGGGCGCTCCGGCACATGCGAGAGACAGGGCGGGCCGGTCAGATGGAAGGTGGGCATCAGCAGGATGCCGTGGCCGTCCAGCTTGATGTCCTGATTCCCCGGCACCCGCAGCTCCCAGATGTCCTCCTGCGGCCAGCTGCTGGGAAAGAGGCCGGTCAGGGTGGCTCCGATGCCGTGCTCGGCCACGGTCAGGGCGTGGCGGGTGAACTCCGCCTGGTGCAGATCCTCCACCAGCGGCCACACCGGGCGCAGCGCGGCGTCGAACGCCAGCCGCTGCGCCCGGCGCAGGAGCTGCCAGGCATGGGCGTCGCCCCGGTACAGATCGCGTATCCAGGCGGGCGCGGACCGGGTGGGGTACAACTGCTCCAGGCCGGAGCGGACCAGCTCCGGACGGGAGCCGCGCATGGACTCGATGCCGCCCTGGAGAGTGTCGTCGACGACATTGAGGAAACCGGGCGCCTCATGGGTGGGCGCGAGATCCTTCAGCGGCGCGCTGCCGTCCGGCAGCGACTGGAGCAGCCGCCGCCTCCAGCGGCCGTAGAGCAGTTCGTCATGGGGACGGCCCATCATGACGAGCGTCGCGTTGAGTTCCTGAAGAGGGGAGGGCCGGGGGGCGAACCTGACCCGGGCGAAGTCGGCGGCGGTGAAGTGTATCCGGATCACTGCATCCCCTCAGTGGCTGGCGCCAGCTTTTCGGGCAGGGCCTCAAGGATCGCCCGTCTCCCCCCGCGGGTGCCAGTGTTCAGGGCATGCCACCGGGTTCGCGGCAGTGAACCGCGGGGGGACGGGGGGCGGCCGGTGTACCGCACCGCACAGGCGGTGCGGTACACCGGCCGAACGTCATGCGGAGGGGGAGCCATGGGGAGGACCGTCGAGGAGGACGGCGTCGTGCGGACGCCGTCCGGGAACGGGCTGACGGTGCGTCTGCCGGCCCCCACCGGCCCGAATCCGGTCGGCAGCACCACACTGCACCTGGTCGACCGCTCCCGGCGCGACCCCTGGTCTCCCGTGCTCGTCCGGGAGGTGATGGCCACCGTGTTCTATCCGGCCGCGGCCGTCGCCGGACACCCGGTCGCGCCCCATATGACCCGGGCCGCCGCCGCGTCGTTTCGCGTGTCCGCGCCCCGGACGCACCCGCAGCTCCCGACGGCGGGGGTCGACTGGGCCGCGACCAGGACCCACGCGCACGCGCAGGCACCCGCCCAGGCGGTACGGCGGCCGGTGCTGCTCCACAGCCCGGGCGGCGGCGACCCGCGCACCCTGGGCACCGCGGTCGCCGAGGAACTCGCCGGCCGCGGCTGGGTCGTCGTCTCCGTCGACCACCCGGGGGACGCGGGCGAGGTCGCCTTCCCCGGCGGTGGCGCCGGACGCCCGGAGGAGCTGCGGGAGACCGTGTTCCGGGGCGATCCCCGGCTGGACCCCGAGCTGTTCCGCACCGCGATCGACACCCGGGTCGCGGACCTCCGTTTCGTGCTCGGCGAGGTCGAGCGACTCGCGGCGGGGGAGAACCCCGATGTGGAGGGGCGACCGCTGCCGGAGGGGCTGCACCGCGCCCTCGATGTGCGGCGCGCCGGTGTCTACGGGCACTCGGCCGGCGGGACGGCCGCCGCCCAGGCGCTCCACGAGGACCGGCGTTTCCACACGGCCGTCAATCTGGAGGGCTTTCTCGACCATCCGCCCTCGGTGCCCGGGGGGACGAGCGAGCTGTTCCCGGTGGCCCGGTACGGAGTGGACCGGCCGCTGCTGTTGATGGGGACCGACGGCTTTCCCGGGCGCCCGGAGCTGACGCGCTCCTGGTCGGCCGCGCTCGCCCACCCGGGGAGCCCGGTCCGGCTGCGGCAGCTCGACGGCGCCGCGCACTGGGTGTTCAGCGACTACGCGGCGATCGCGCCCCAGCTCCGGGCCGCCGGTCTGATGACCGATGCCGAGCGGGTCGCCCTGACGGGCACCATCGGCGCGGGCGCGGCGGTGCGTGCGGTGCGCGAGGCCGTGCACGGGTTCTTCGCCCGGCATCTGCCCTGGGAGGGCTGCGGCACCGGGCGCCGTGAGTCGCTCCGGCGCTGAGCGGCGCCTAGGCCCCCGGCGATACTCGGGCTCGGGCTCCCGCTCCCGCTGCTGCTCCTGTTCCGGTCTCGGGGCCGTGCCGGGCCCGCGCCCGGTGGTGGTACCTCGGCACACACCGCGCTCCTGTTCCGTGTGGGTGGTCTGGTCCGGTCCCGCGGCTTCAAAGGGACAACTGCGCCGAGGCGGCCGAGAGTTCCCGCCCGTACGGGATCGGGCGCACTGGACTCGTCCACTCGTCCATTCGCCCATCTGTGCCACGATGGGAGGATGGAGGCCACCGGTATCACCCGCGCGATCGGGGCCGCGACGTCGGTCGCCGTATCGCTCGGCCTGCCGGCCGACGACGCGGTCGTGCTCCACAACTCGAACAGGCTGGCGCTGCGGCTGACGCCGTGCGACGTTCTCGCCCGGGTCGCCCCCGCGGGGCACGAGGCCGCGGAGTTCGAGGTCCGGCTCGCCCGACGGCTCGCCGAGGCCGGATGTCCGACGGGTCCGCTGGAGCCCCGGGTGGACCCACGTGTGTACACGCGCGACGGCTTCACCGTGACGCTGTGGACCTACTACGAGCCCGTGGCACCTCGCACCGCGCCGGCCGACTACGCCAAGGCGCTGGAGCGGCTGCACGCGGGCATGCGGAAGGTCGACGTGCCGAGCCCGCGGTTCATGGACCGCGTCGCGGAGGCGGAAGCCGTCGTCGCCGACCCGGACTGCTCGCCGGAGCTCGCCGACGCGGACCGCGCGTTCCTCAGCGGCCGACTGGCACGTCTGCGTCGGGCGATCGAGGACCGAGGCGCCGCGGAGCAGCTGCTGCACGGTGAGCCGCACTCGGGCAATGTGCTCGCCACGAGGGACGGTCCGTTCTTCATCGACCTGGAGACGTGCTGCCGGGGGCCCGTCGAGTTCGATCTCGCCCATGTCGCCGACGCGGTCTGCGCGCACTACCCGAACGTCGACCGAGGGCTGCTGGACGACTGCCGGCACCTGGTTCTCGCGATGCTCGCGGCCTGGCGCTGGGAACGGGGCGACCAGTTTCCGAACGGGAGGCGGTTCGGCGTGGAATTCCTGCGCCTGCTGCGCGCGGGTCCTCCCTGGCCGGCACTCGACGTGGTCGCCGGGCGTCCGGACGACCGGTAGAGGTGCTCGTCCGGGGCCGGCGGCGGCGCGCGGTGCGGCCGTACTGAACGGGACGTCCTGAGCGCGGGCGACCGGCTCCCGCCGCCCTTCACCCACCGGAACGCGCGAACCCCCGGACCCCCGACCCCCCCCCGCCCGGCCGCGCCCGCGGGGGCAGCCCCGGGCCCCCGCGGGGCGGGGCGGCACCCCCGCGGGCCCGCCGGCCGCCCGCGGGCGC
>NZ_JBEOYB010000095.1:0-23825 GCF_040296845.1 Streptomyces sp. NPDC001985 | reverse complement strand
TTTTTTTTTCTTGTTTTTTTTTTTTTTTTCTGGTGTCCGGGGTCGATCGACCGGACACAGCCCGCCCTCACTCGGCGTTCCCCGTGGAAACCGCCGGAAGAGACTCAGCTCCTACCGTCCTCAGCGCCCTCTTCATGACCGAGGCCCTGCTCCAGGACTCGTCCCTCGCCCGGAGCGAGCGTGCCGAGGATGCGCTCCAGATCGTCCATCGAGGCGAACTCGACGACGATCTTGCCCTTCTTCTGGCCGAGGTCGACCTTCACCCGTGTCTCGAACCGGTCGGAGAGCCGCGAGGCGAGATCGGAGAGCGCGGGAGAGACCCGCGCACCGGCGCGCGGGCCCTTCGGCTTGGCGGTGCTCTTCGCCTCGGAGTTGATCAGCGTCACGATCTCCTCGACCGCGCGCACCGAGAGCCCCTCGGCGACGATCCGGTGCGCCAGCCGGTCCTGCTCGTCCGAGTCCTCCACCGAGAGCAGAGCCCGGGCATGACCGGCCGAGAGCACACCTGCCGCGACCCTGCGCTGCACCGGAGGGGAGAGCCTCAGCAGCCGCAGTGTGTTGGAGACCTGCGGACGCGAGCGCCCGATACGGTCCGCCAACTGGTCATGAGTGCACTTGAAATCCTTGAGGAGCTGGTCATAGGCGGCCGCCTCCTCCAGCGGATTGAGCTGGGCGCGGTGCAGGTTCTCCAGCAGCGCGTCCAGCAGCAGCTTCTCGTCCTCGGTGTCCCGGACGATCGAGGGAATCCGCTCCAGGCCGGCCTCACGGCAGGCCCTCCAGCGGCGCTCACCCATGATGAGCTCATACCGCTCGGGCCCCAGCTGCCGGACGACCACCGGCTGAAGAAGTCCCACTTCCTTGATGGAGGTGACCAGCTCGGCCAGGGCGTCCTCATCGAACACCTCCCGGGGCTGGCGCGGGTTGGGAGTGATCGCATCGATCGGCACCTCGGCGAAGTGCGCCCCGGACGGCTCCAGGTGCTGCGGCACGGGCTCCTGAGCCGGTGCCGGCAGCGTGGGCTCAAGGGGAGCACCCCCCGAGGGCAGTGCGGTCACCTTGGCAGCCGCCACACCGCGCTCCGTGGTCAGCACGGGCACCGTCCCGGAAGAGCCCACGGCCCCGCCGGGAGATGTCTGCTTCTCCTGGGGAGCCGCAGGGATCAGGGCACCGAGCCCACGCCCCAACCCTCTACGTCGCTCGCTCACTGAATCCCCTCCGAGATGTTCCGCTGACTGTTCTGGGCGCCCATATGGGCAGGCTGCGGGTCGTACTGAACGCCGACTCCCCGCAGGGCGATCTCACGGGCCGCCTCAAGATACGACAGGGCACCGCTGGAGCCCGGATCGTAGGTCAGCACCGTCTGGCCATAGCTCGGAGCCTCCGAGATACGGACGGAGCGGGGGATGCTGGTCCGCAGCACTTCCTCACCGAAGTGACTCCGCACCTCCTCCGCCACCTGTGAGGCGAGCCGGGTACGGCCGTCGTACATGGTGAGCAGGATCGTGGAGACATGCAGGGCGGGGTTGAGATGCCCGCGGACCAGGTCCACATTGCGCAACAGCTGGCCGAGGCCCTCCAGTGCGTAGTACTCGCACTGAATCGGGATGAGCACCTCCGCGCCGGCCACCATCGCATTGACGGTCAGCAGACCGAGTGAGGGCGGACAGTCGATGAGGATGTAATCCAGAGGCTGCTCATAGGCCTGAATGGCCCGCTGAAGTCGGCTCTCCCGCGCCACCAGCGACACCAACTCGATCTCCGCACCGGCGAGATCGATCGTGGCGGGGGCGCAGAAGAGACCTTCGACGTCCGGGACCGGCTGGACCACCTCGGAGAGCGGTCTGCTCTCCACCAGGACGTCATAGACAGAGGGGACTTCGGCGTGGTGGTCGATTCCCAGCGCCGTGGAGGCATTGCCCTGTGGGTCCAGATCGACCACCAGAACCCGCGCACCGTGGAGTGCCAGTGAGGCCGCCAGATTCACCGTGCTGGTGGTCTTGCCCACGCCACCCTTCTGGTTGGCGACCACCATGACACGGGTCTGGTCGGGTCGGGGCAGACCCTCACCGGCACGCCCCAATGCCTCCACGGCGAGCTGAGCAGCTCGGCCAATGGGGGTGTCGTCCATCGGGGGCGGTGTTTCACGTGAAACATCCTCTCCCGGCGACTCGGTACGGGGGCCGGGGACCGGATCGGTCATCGGTCCCGCGATGTTGGCGTCGGACCGCAAGGATTCACCTTCCTCGACTTCAGGCTCGCGATGAACAGAGCCTGCCATGCTTTCGGGGTCATGAACCAGCGAGGCCCGTGCTTCTGTGGAGGAATCCACCTCTGTGGACAACTCCACCGCCCGCGCGAGGGGCTTCCTGCTCCGAATCGGGGCGGCAGCACGCCCGCGGCTGATGATTCCTTGCAGCAGTGAGCGTCGTTTCACGTGAAACACGATGCACGGGCCGCAGGACTACATCCGCACGACACTCCGCGTCGGGTACGTATGCCAGCTTGGATGGAGCATTGCCCGCGGACCGGGTCAGCGACGGCGGCGGGAGCGGCTGGTCCGGGCCGCCTTGGCCCGCTTCGCGGCGAACCGCACTCCCCCGGGGCTCTCGCCGACCTCGACCCGGACCACCGTGGAGAGCGGGTCGACCAGCCCCTCGCCCACATGCAGCACCGAGGTCTCCACCACACCGAGCTTGCTGAGCGCGGCACGGGCGCCCTTCAGCTCCTCCTCGGCCGTATCGCCCTTGAGGGCGAGCATCTCCCCGTACGGACGGAGCAGCGGAACTCCCCAGCCGGCGAGCCGGTCCAGCGGAGCCACGGCACGGGCGGTCACCACATGCACCGGGGGAAGGGTGCCGAGCACCTCCTCGGCCCGGCCGCGCACCACGGTCACATGGTCCAGGCCCAGCAGCTCCACCACTTCCTGGAGAAAGTTGGTGCGGCGCAGCAGGGGCTCCAGGAGCGTGATCTTCAGGTCGGGACGCACCAGTGCCAGCGGGATGCCCGGCAGACCCGCCCCGGAGCCCACATCGCAGACCGAGACACTCTCCGGCACCACCTCGGAGAGCACAGCGCAGTTGAGCATATGGCGTTCCCACAGCCTCGGAACCTCGCGCGGCCCGATCAGGCCGCGCTTGACTCCGGCATCAGCCAGCAGCTCCGCGTAGCGCACGGCCTCCGGATAGAAATCTCCGAATACCGTCCGCGCCGCGTCGGGCGCCTGGGGAAGCTCTGCTGCCTCCGTCACGGGGGACCGTCCTTCCGTACCGCACTGTCGCAAAGGGGACCTGGTGGCTGAACTATCAGGCTGACAAAGATCGGCCCCGCCTGCGCAACAGACGGGGCCGAAACGATGAAGGATCTAGGCGGGGAGCACGACGACGAAGCGCTGCGGCTCCTCGCCCTCGGACTCACTGCGCAGACCTGCGGCGGCAACCGCGTCGTGGACGACCTTGCGCTCGAAGGGCGTCATCGGGTCCAGCTTCACCGGCTCACCGGTGCTCTTCACCTCGTCGGCGGCCTTGGCGCCCAGCTGGGCGAGCTCCGTGCGCTTCTTGGCACGGAAACCCGCGATGTCCAGCATCAGCCTGCTGCGATCACCGGTCTCCCGGTGCACGGCGAGACGGGTCAGCTCCTGGAGGGCTTCCAGAACCTCACCGTCCCGGCCGACGAGCTTCTGGAGATCCCGGCCTCCGGCATCACTGATGATCGAGACAGCGGCCCGGTCGGCCTCGACGTCCATGTCAATGTCACCGTCGAGATCGGCGATGTCGAGCAGGCCCTCAAGGTAGTCGGCGGCGATCTCGCCCTCCTGCTCAAGGCGGGTGAGGGTGTCGCCTTCCTCGACAGCGGCTTCCTCGGCGGCGGCGGGGATGGTGCCTTCCGTCACTGATGGACTCCTTCGTACTTACTTCTTGGACGACGGGTGCTTGGGCCGCTGCTGGCCCTTGCGCTGTCCCGCCTTGGGCTGCTGGCGTGCGGCAGGCTTGCCGGCCGTCTTCGGCTGCGTGTCCTGCGGCGTGTCCTTCTTCAGCGAGGGCTTGGCCGGGCTCTGGCTCTGGCTCTGCGGGGGCGCGGTCTGCCGCTTCGCCTTGGTCTGCCGCTTGGGCTGCTGACGCTTCTGGGCGGAACCGCCCTCGGTCTCGTCAGCGGTCGTCTCGCCCTGGATCACGGTGCCGTCGGGCTGGGCGACAAAGCCGGCCTTGGCCAGACCGCTGATGAACTTGCGCTCGTTGTCATTGCGGTCCGGGCCCTTGGCGACGATGGCCTGGATGACATTGCGCTTCCGGCGGGACCGGACATCGCCACCACGGTTGCCGACGGACTTCAGCAGACGCTGGAGGTACTGGTCCTGGGCCATGCTGCCGGGCGTCGGGTTCTGGTTGATCACGTACATCTGCTGGCCCATGGTCCACACGTTGGTGGTCAGCCAGTAGACGAGGACGCCGACGGGGAAGTTGATGCCCATCACGGCGAAGATCACCGGGAAGATGTACATCATCATCTTCTGCTGCTGCATGTACGGCGTCTTGACCGTGAGGTCGACGTTCTTCTGCATCAGCTGGCGCTGCGTGTAGAACTGCGACGCCGACATCAGGATGATCATGATCGCCGTGACGATGCGCACATCGAGCAGCGTGGCGTTGAGCGCCTCGACCTTGCCGGGGCTGTCCATGAACTTCGAGGCCAGCGGGGCGCCGAAGATATGGGCCTGGCGGGCGCTGTCGAGCAGCTGCTCGTTGATGACGCCGACGGTCTTGCCCGAGGCGATGTTGGAGAGCACGTAGTACAGCGCGAAGAAGAACGGCGACTGGGCCAGAATCGGCAGGCACGAGGAGAGCGGGTTGGTGCCCGTCTCCTTGTACAGCTTCATCATCTCTTCGGACTGACGCTGCTTGTCGCTCTTGTAGCGCTCCTGGATGGCCTTCATCTTCGGCTGGAGCGCCTGCATGTTCCGCATCGACTTGATCTGCTTCACGAAGAGCGGGATCAGACAGATGCGGATGAGGATCACCAGCGAAACGATCGACAGTCCCCAGGCCCAGCCCGTATCGGGACCGAAGATCGCCCCGTAGAGCTTGTGGAACTGGACGATGATCCACGAAACAGGTGTGGTGATAAAGCTGAAGAGACTGGCAATCGTGTCCACTAATCAGGCTCCTTGAGCATGGGGCGGGGTCTCTGCGGCCGTACCCGGGGGTGTCGTGACCGACTCCCGGGCAGGCACATCGGCGGCGGAGTTCCCGCCCTTGCTGCCGCGCACGGCAGCACGCAGCATTTCGTGCCATCGCGGACGCTTACGGGCCGGCACATGGTCCACACCGCCCGGAGACCACGGATTGCACCGCAGAATCCGCCAGGCGGTGAGCACCGTGCCCTTGACCGCACCGTGCCGGTCGATGGCCGTGTACCCGTAGTGGGAACACGATGGGTAGTACCTGCAGACGGGCCCCAGCAGGGGACTGATGGTCCACTGATACAGCTTGATCAGAGCCAGCAGCGGGTACTTCATCGCGCGCCCCCTCCCAGCAGCCGCTGAAGGGCGGCATCCAGGTCTCGGGCCAGCTGTGCAGGATCGGCGTCACCCGCGCCGGGCAGCGCCCGTACCACCACCAGGCTACCGGGGGGCAGCCCGGCGAGCCGGTCTCGTATCAGATGGCGCAGACGGCGCTTGACCTTGTTGCGTACGACCGCTCCGCCCACTGCCTTGCTCACGACGAAACCCGCACACGTCGGGGAAGCGCTCTCCCCAGGCGCGTGCGGGTCCGGTGAACCGCTGCGTAGATGGACGACGAGGAGCGGGCGTCCTGCCCGCCGCCCTCGTCGTACCGCGGTCGCGAAGTCTTCGCGCCGCCTCAGCCGATTCTCGGTAGGCAGCACGTCATGACCTGTGCGCGGTCAGGCGGACAGGCGGGCGCGACCCTTGCCACGGCGAGACGCGAGAATCGCGCGGCCGGCACGGGTGCGCATGCGCAGACGGAAACCGTGGGTCTTCGCGCGACGACGGTTGTTCGGCTGGAAGGTGCGCTTGCTCACTCGGGGGCTCCAGAAATGACTCGTAGATGGCGGGACATCGCCTGGCTGTCACCGTGCGCCCACGAGAAGCTCGCGTTTACGCTCGAGTGCACCGCTTCACGATCACAGATCGTGATCTTTGCCCATCGGAGGCAGGCGGCAGCAGCCATCGACAACTCGACCTGTTTACGGTACGCGCGGCTACGCCATCCGGTCAAACCAGGGTGACTGCCGGGCCCGCTGTGCACAGGCTGTGGACAACAACTTGAACCACGCGGGTCGCCCTGACTACCTTGGCTGAACTCCGGAACTTTTCCTTTCTGTCCTTGCCTGTCCTTCCGTCCCGTCCCCGTCCCGAGAACCACACATTCGTGGGACCTGCGAGAGAGCGTGCCTTGTGGCTGACGTACCTGCCGATCTTGCCGCAGTGTGGCCACGAGTGCTGGAACAGCTCCTCGCCGAGGGCCAGCCGGGCATCGAGCCCAAGGACAAGCAGTGGATCGAGCGCTGTCAGCCCCTGGCGCTGGTCGCGGACACCGCGCTGCTGGCCGTCCCGAACGAGTGGGGGAAGCGGGTCCTCGAAGGCCGGCTCGCCCCGCTGATCAGCGACACCCTCAGCCGTGAGTGCGGTCGCCCGATCCGGATCGCGATCACCGTCGACGACTCCGCGGGCGAGCCCCCGGCGCCGCAGTCCCCGGACCGGCAGCAGCAGTCGCCGTATCCGGGCCACCAGCACGACGAGCCCCCGGGCTACCAGCGGGAGGACCCCTACGGGAGATACGGGCACCGCGCCCCGGACGACGGGCTCCCGGAGATCCGCCCCTCGTACCCCGAGTACCAGCAGCAGCGGCCCGAGCCCGGCGCGTGGCCGCGCGGCCAGGAGGACCTCTCCTGGCAGCAGCCGCGCCTCGGCGGATTCCAGGACCGCGACGGGTTCCAGGACCGGGACCCCTACGCCGGCACCAGGCCCCACCAGCCGCAGCACGACTACCGCTCCCCGCAGCCGCCCGACCGCCAGGGCTACGAGCAGCGCCCGGACCGCCGGGAGCTGCCCGACTCCTCCGCTCCGCACCGCGGTGTGCCCAGCGGCGCGCCCGGGCCGCTGGGAGCGCAGCCCTCCCCGGCCCCGGGGCCGGGGGAGCCGCACGCCCGGCTGAACCCCAAGTACCTCTTCGACACCTTTGTGATCGGCGCCTCCAACCGGTTCGCGCACGCGGCAGCCGTGGCGGTCGCCGAGGCCCCGGCGAAGGCGTACAACCCGCTCTTCATCTACGGGGAGTCGGGGCTCGGCAAGACCCATCTGCTCCACGCCATCGGGCACTACGCGCGCAGCCTCTACCCGGGTACCCGGGTGCGGTACGTCAGCTCCGAGGAGTTCACCAACGAGTTCATCAACTCGATCCGTGACGGCAAGGGCGACACCTTCCGCAAGCGCTACCGCGATGTCGACATCCTGCTGGTCGACGACATCCAGTTCCTGGCGAGCAAGGAGTCGACGCAGGAGGAGTTCTTCCACACCTTCAACACGCTCCACAACGCCAACAAGCAGATCGTGCTCTCCTCCGACCGGCCGCCCAAGCAGCTGATGACGCTGGAGGACCGGCTCCGCAACCGCTTCGAGTGGGGGCTGACCACCGATGTCCAGCCGCCGGAGCTGGAGACCCGGATCGCGATCCTGCGCAAGAAGGCGGTGCAGGAGCAGCTGAACGCCCCGCCGGAGGTGCTGGAGTTCATCGCGTCGCGCATCTCGCGGAACATCCGTGAGCTGGAGGGGGCGCTGATCCGGGTGACGGCGTTCGCCTCGCTCAACCGGCAGCCGGTGGATCTCGGGCTCACCGAGATCGTGCTGAAGGACCTGATCCCCGGTGGCGAGGACTCGGCGCCGGAGATCACCGCGAGCGCGATCATGGCGGCGACGGCGGACTACTTCGGGCTGACGGTGGAGGACCTCTGCGGCTCCTCGCGCAGCCGGGTGCTGGTCACGGCCCGGCAGATCGCGATGTACCTCTGCCGTGAGCTGACCGATCTGTCGCTGCCGAAGATCGGTGCGCAGTTCGGCGGGCGCGACCACACGACGGTGATGCACGCGGACCGGAAGATCCGGGCCCTGATGGCCGAGCGGCGCTCGATCTACAACCAGGTGACCGAACTCACCAACCGCATCAAGAACGGCTGAGACGGCCGCGGCCCGCCGCCCCCGTCAAGCGCCCCGGGCCCAGGCTCCGGGGCGCTTTCCGCTGTCCCGGGTCCGGAGCGGGGCCACCCCTGAGCACGGCGCACAGCCGGCTGAGCAGGCGCCGCGCCGCTCTCCGAACCCGCCCCGGTCCCGGGCCCGGGTCCAGGACCGCCCTGGACCGCCCCGGGCCCGGCCCAGGACCGCTCCGGGCCGCCCCCAACCCCGCTGTGGACACGCCTCGACCCTTCTCCGGAGCCGCTCCGGGCCGCCCCGAAGGCTCTTCCGGCGCCTCGCGGCACGTCCGCGCGCCCGTTCCCGGCGCATCGGCCCCGCCGGCGCTGTTCGAATACGGGCCCGCGGGAGCGGCTTCTCCACAGGCTGAGGCAGAATCCTCCATCCACAGCCTGGGGACTGGGAAGTTGTCCAGACTGTGTCCACAGCCCGAGCCGTCCGAAGATCATCCCAGCAGGTCAGCTCCCTGTGGAATTGTGGCAAACCTTCATCCACAGCCTGTGGACAGAGAATCCGTCCACAGGCTGTGATCAAAGTTGTCCACGGGCCGCCCACAGGCAACGCGGGGTTGCCCACAGCTTGTCCACACCGCTGTCCACTGTTCGGCAACATCCGGGCCGCTCTCACCGTGTCGAGTGAAAGCCGTCACACCAGAGAGCCGGATTGGGCTGTGGGGAACCTGGGTAAAGCTGGGGACAGGGCTGGGGAGAACTCCCCATGCCCTGTGCATGGCCTGTGCAGAACTTTTCGGTGTCCACAGAAGCACCCGGTTATCCACCGGCGCCACCCACAGGCGCGGTGGATAAAAAACAGGGCCTGACCTGCCAAAACGGGGTTATCCACCGTTTCCACAGGCCCTACTACTACTCCCACCTAGAGTTACCGGGGAAATCGCTTGGAAGCGGGGGCTGTGCACAACTCGGCCCGGTCGGCCGCGACACCCCCGATCACGACTTGACCCCGAGCAGCGCCGACTGTCAGTGCGGTGCGTCAGACTGGTCCCCGGCGACACAGCCGACGACGAAGGCCAGCAAGGCGAGCCAGCAACAGCAGGAGGCGGTTCCGGTGAAGATCCGGGTTGAGCGCGATGTACTCGCGGAGGCGGTGGCGTGGGTGGCCCGGAGCCTCCCGGCCCGTCCGCCGGCGCCCGTGCTCGCTGGCCTCCTGCTGAAGGCCGAGGACGGGGCGCTCAGCTTCTCCAGCTTCGACTACGAGGTCTCGGCGAAGGTCTCCGTCGAGGCCGAGGTCGACGAGGACGGCACGGTTCTCGTCTCCGGCCGGCTCCTCGCCGACATCTGCCGGGCCCTCCCCAACCGCCCCGTGGAGATCTCCACAGACGGTGTACGGGCGACCGTGGTCTGCGGCTCCTCCCGCTTCACCCTCCACACCCTTCCGGTGGAGGAGTACCCCGCGCTGCCCGAGATGCCGACCGCGACCGGCACGGTGCCCGGCGAGATCTTCGCCTCCGCCGCCGCCCAGGTCGCCATCGCCGCGGGCCGCGACGACACCCTCCCCGTCCTCACCGGTGTGCGCATCGAGATCGAGGGCGAGACGGTCACCCTGGCCTCCACCGACCGCTACCGCTTCGCGGTCCGCGAGTTCCTGTGGAAGCCGGAGAACGCCGACGCCTCCGCCGTCGCGCTGGTGCCCGCCAAGACGCTCCTGGACACCGCCAAGGCGCTGACCAGCGGTGACACGGTCACTCTCGCGCTCTCCGGCTCCGGCAAGGGCGAGGGCCTGATCGGCTTCGAGGGTGCCGGGCGCCGGACCACCACCCGGCTGCTCGAAGGCGATCTGCCGAAGTACCGGACGCTCTTCCCGACCGAGTTCAACTCGGTGGCCGTGATCGAGACCGCGCCGTTCGTCGAGGCCGTCAAGCGCGTCGCCCTCGTCGCCGAGCGGAACACTCCGGTCCGGCTGAGCTTCGAGCAGGGCGTGCTGATCCTGGAGGCCGGCTCCAGCGACGACGCACAGGCTGTGGAGCGCGTCGACGCCCAGCTGGAGGGCGACGACATCTCGATCGCCTTCAACCCGACCTTCCTGCTCGACGGGCTGAGCGCGATCGACTCCCCGGTCGCCCAGCTCTCGTTCACCACCTCCACCAAGCCCGCGCTGCTCAGTGGCAAGCCCGCCCTGGACGCCGAGGCGGACGAGGCCTACAAGTACCTGATCATGCCCGTACGGCTCTCGGGCTGAGCCCGGCCGCCCGGCTCACGACGGGCCTGCTCGCCGCCCGGGCAGGCCCGTCGGGCTGTGCGCCGCGCTCCGGCGTAGGCTCGGAACCGGATTACGCGGTTTCCGCACCGGCACTTTCGACGCTTAAGGACACTGAGATGCAGCTCGGCCTCGTCGGCCTCGGCAAAATGGGCGGCAACATGCGCGAGCGCATCCGCCGCGCGGGCCACACCGTCATCGGTTACGACCGCAACCCGGACCTCGCCGATGTCCACAGCCTCAAGGAGCTTGTGGACGGGCTGGAGGGCCCGCGCGTGGTGTGGGTGATGGTCCCGGCCGGCGCCGCGACCCAGTCCACCATCGACGAGCTGGCGGAGCTGCTCTCCCCCGGCGATGTCGTCGTCGACGGCGGCAACTCCCGCTGGACCGACGACGAGCGCCACGCCGTCGAGCTGGGCATCAAGGGCATCGGCTTCGTCGACTGCGGAGTCTCCGGCGGCGTCTGGGGCCTGGAGAACGGCTACGCGCTGATGTACGGCGGCCACGCCGACCACGTCGCCCGGGTGCAGCCCATCTTCGACGCGCTCAAGCCCGCGGGCGAGTTCGGTTCGGTCCACGCGGGCAAGGTCGGCGCCGGCCACTTCGCCAAGATGGTCCACAACGGCATCGAGTACGCCATGATGCAGGCCTACGCCGAGGGCTGGGAGCTGCTGGAGAAGGTCGACTCGGTCACCGATGTCCGTGAGGTCTTCCGCTCCTGGCAGGAGGGGACCGTGATCCGCTCCTGGCTGCTCGACCTGGCCGTCAACGCCCTGGACGAGGACGAGCACCTGGACCGGCTGCGCGGCTTCGCACAGGACAGCGGCGAGGGCCGGTGGACGGTCGAGGCCGCCATCGACAACGCCGTGCCGCTGCCGGCGATCACCGCCTCGCTCTTCGCGCGCTTCGCCTCCCGCCAGGACGACTCCCCGCAGATGAAGATGATCGCCGCACTGCGCAACCAGTTCGGCGGCCACGCGGTGGAGAACAAGAAGTAGTCCCTGAGCCGGGGGAGGTCGGCCCATATCCATGCACGTCACGCATCTGTCGTTGGCCGACTTCCGCTCGTACGCCCGGGTCGAGGTCCCGCTCGACCCGGGCATCACCGCTTTCGTGGGGCCGAACGGCCAGGGGAAGACCAACCTCGTCGAGGCGGTCGGCTATCTGGCCACCCTCGCCAGCCACCGGGTCTCCTCGGACGCCCCGCTGGTCCGGGCCGGCGCCGAGCGCGCGGTGATACGGGCCGCCGTCACCCAGGGCGACCGCTCCCAACTGGTCGAGCTCGAACTCAACCCGGGGAAGGCGAACCGGGCCCGTATCAATCGATCGTCGCAGGTCAGACCGCGTGATGTGCTGGGGATCGTCCGTACCGTGCTGTTCGCGCCGGAGGATCTGGCGCTGGTGAAGGGCGACCCGGGCGACCGGCGGCGCTTTCTGGACGAGCTGGTCACCGCGCGCTCGCCGCGCATGGCCGGGGTGCGCTCCGACTACGAGCGGGTGCTCAAGCAGCGGAACACCCTGCTGAAGTCGGCCGCGCTGGCCCGGCGCCACGGCGGGTCGAGGTCGGGGGCGGATCTGTCCACCCTGGATGTGTGGGACCAGCATCTGGCGCGCGCGGGCGCGGAGCTGCTGGCGCGGCGGATGGAGCTGATCGGGGCGCTTCAGCCGCTGGCCGACAAGGCGTACGAGTCGCTGGCCCCCGGCGGCGGACCGGTTGTCCTGGAGTACCGCTCATCGGCTGCCGAGGCGGCCGGGGCGGGTGGAACGAGCGGGCCCGGTGCGGAGACCGGCCCGGAGACCGGCGCCGAGCCGGGCGGGCACGGCCGCGAGGAGCTGTACGCCCGGATGATGGCCGCGCTCGGCGGAGTGCGCAAACAGGAGATCGAGCGGGGTGTGACCCTGGTGGGACCGCACCGCGACGACCTGGTGCTGCGGCTGGGCCGGCTGCCCGCGAAGGGGTACGCGAGCCATGGCGAGTCCTGGTCGTACGCGCTCGCGCTGCGGCTCGCCTCGTACGACCTGCTGCGGGCGGAGGGGGCCGAGCCCGTTCTCGTCCTGGACGACGTCTTCGCCGAGCTGGACGCCCGGCGCCGCGAACGGCTCGCGGAGCTGGTGGCCCCGGGCGAGCAGGTGCTGGTGACCGCCGCCGTGGACGACGACGTTCCGGGGGTGCTGGCCGGGGCGAGGTACGCCGTGGCCGGTGGAGAGGTGGCACGGGTATGAACGATCTGTTCGGCGCGGGTGCGGCGGGAGCCGCCGGCGGCGCGCCGCGGCCCACGCCCTCCGCCGGAGCGCCGGGCGCGGGCACGCCCTCCGTGCCGGTGCCGCCCGCGGTGCCCGAGCCCTCGGGGGTGGACCTCGCCCGGGTCGCCCTGCGCGCGGCCAAGGAGCAGGCCCGCGCCCGGGGCGCCGCCGCACAGGAGAAGCGGCAGGCCAGGCGGGGCGGAGGACTGCGCTCCGGGGCGCGTGCGGATGGCCGTGACCCGCTGGCGCTGGGGGCCGCGATCAACCGTCTGATCACCGAGCGCGGCTGGGAGACCCCGGCCGCGGTGGGCGGGGTGATGGGCCGCTGGCCGCAGATCGTGGGCGACGACCTGGCGAACCACTGCGTCCCGCTGCGGTACGACGAGGACCCCGGCGAGCGGGTGCTCACCGTGCAGTGCGACTCGACGGCCTGGGCGACACAGCTCCGGCTGCTGGCGCCGAGGCTGGTGGCCCGGCTGAACGAGGACCTCGGGCACGGCACCGTCAGAGTGATCAAGGTGCTGGGGCCGGGCGGTCCGCGCAAGGGGTACGGACCCCTGCGGGCGCCCGGGAGCGTGGGCCCCGGGGACACCTACGGCTGAGCCCCCGGGGGCCTGGTCCGTTTTATTGGCTTTCGCCCTGCGGAATGGTGGTTTCCGGTTGGTCCCGGCGGGGTGCCGGACCCCTCGGCCGACCCCCTCCCTCACCGTATCCGGCCATTGACAGGCCGAAGCGCTCAATGCCGGTGTGAGCCTCTTGGAGCCCCTTCCCGCATATGGGGAGTCGGACCGACCGTGTTCAGGGCGGCACATGCGGACTCAGCTACCGCCAAACCCCCATGACCGTCGGCCGTACCGGTAGACTGAACAACAATCCCGCCACCTCGCGGAACATGTCGAACGACGCAGCCGCTCCCGCTTGCCCGGAGAACGGCTTGTGCTGTGCCAGAAAGGGCGCTTCGTGGCCGATTCCGGCAACCCCAACGAGAACATCCCGTCCACCCCCGCCGGCGGGCACGGCGAGGTCACCGCCTCGTACGACGCCAGCGCGATCACCGTCCTCGAAGGGCTGGACGCGGTCCGCAAGCGCCCCGGCATGTACATCGGCTCGACCGGTGAGCGTGGGCTTCATCACCTGGTCCAAGAGGTCGTCGACAACTCCGTCGACGAGGCCATGGCCGGGCACGCGGACTCCATCGACGTGACGATCCTGGCCGACGGCGGCGTGCGCGTCGTCGACAACGGCCGCGGCATCCCGGTGGGCATTGTCCCGTCCGAGAACAAGCCCGCCGTCGAGGTCGTCCTCACGGTGCTGCACGCCGGCGGCAAGTTCGGCGGCGGCGGCTACTCCGTCTCCGGCGGTCTGCACGGCGTCGGCGTCTCCGTGGTGAACGCCCTCTCCTCCAAGGTCTCCGTCGAGGTCAAGCGGGACGGCTACCGCTGGACCCAGGACTACAAGCTCGGTGTCCCGACCGCGCCCCTCGCGCGGAACGAGGAGACCGACGAGAGCGGCACCACCGTCACCTTCTGGGCCGACGGCGACGTCTTCGAGACGACGGAGTACTCCTTCGAGACGCTGTCGCGCCGCTTCCAGGAGATGGCCTTCCTCAACAAGGGCCTCACCCTGAAGCTGACCGACGAGCGCGAGTCGGCCAAGGCCACCGCGGGCGCCGACATCGCCGAGGAGGCGGAGCGGGAGCAGGTCCGCACGGTCACGTACCACTACGAGGGCGGCATCGTCGACTTCGTGAAGTACCTCAACTCGCGCAAGGGCGAGCTGATCCACCCCACGGTGATCGACATCGAGGCGGAGGACCGGGAGCGGCAGCTCTCCGTCGAGATCGCGATGCAGTGGAACTCTCAGTACACCGAGGGCGTTTACTCCTTTGCGAACACCATCCACACGCATGAGGGGGGTACGCATGAGGAAGGGTTCCGCGCCGCGCTCACCGGCCTCGTCAACCGCTACGCCCGCGACAAGAAGCTCCTCCGCGAGAAGGACGACAACCTCTCCGGCGAGGATATCCGCGAGGGTCTGACGGCGATCATCTCCGTCAAGCTGGGCGAGCCGCAGTTCGAGGGCCAGACCAAGACCAAGCTGGGCAACACGGAGGCGAAGACCTTCGTCCAGAAGGTCGTGCACGAGCACCTCACCGACTGGTTCGACCGCAACCCCAACGAGGCGGCGGACATCATCCGCAAGTCGATCCAGGCGCAGACGGCGCGTGTCGCCGCCCGCAAGGCCCGTGATCTGACCCGCCGCAAGGGGCTGCTGGAGTCGGCCTCCCTGCCCGGCAAGCTCAGCGACTGCCAGTCGAACGACCCCACCAAGTGCGAGATCTTCATCGTCGAGGGTGACTCCGCCGGCGGTTCGGCGAAGTCCGGCCGCAACCCGATGTACCAGGCCATCCTGCCCATCCGCGGCAAGATCCTGAACGTCGAGAAGGCCCGGATCGACAAGATCCTCCAGAACACCGAGGTCCAGGCGCTGATCTCGGCCTTCGGCACCGGGGTCCACGAGGACTTCGACATCGAGAAGCTCCGCTATCACAAGATCATCCTGATGGCGGACGCCGATGTCGACGGCCAGCACATCAACACCCTGCTGCTGACCTTCCTCTTCCGCTTCATGCGGCCCCTGGTCGAGGCCGGCCATGTCTTCCTCTCCCGCCCGCCGCTGTACAAGATCAAGTGGGGTCGGGACGACTTCGAGTACGCGTACTCGGACCGTGAGCGCGACGCCCTGGTGGAGCTGGGCAAGCAGTCGGGCAAGCGCATCCGCGAGGACTCGATCCAGCGCTTCAAGGGTCTGGGCGAGATGAACGCCGAGGAGCTGCGCATCACCACCATGGACCAGGAGCACCGCGTCCTCGGCCAGGTCACCCTGGACGACGCGGCCCAGGCCGACGACCTGTTCTCGGTGCTGATGGGTGAGGACGTCGAGGCCCGGCGTTCCTTCATCCAGCGCAATGCCAAGGACGTCCGCTTCCTCGACATCTGAGTCGGTCTCAGCTGACCGCACGAAAGGACTGAAGACCAGCAATGGCCGACGAGACACCCACCCCTGCCTCCGCCGAAGCCGCGTTCGCGATGCGGATCGAGCCCGTCGGGCTCGAAACCGAGATGCAGCGCTCGTACCTCGACTACGCGATGTCCGTGATCGTCTCGCGCGCGCTCCCCGACGTGCGGGACGGTCTCAAGCCCGTCCACCGCCGGGTGCTCTACGCGATGTACGACGGCGGCTACCGGCCCGAGAAGGGCTTCTACAAGTGCGCCCGCGTCGTCGGTGACGTCATGGGTACGTACCACCCGCACGGCGACTCCTCGATCTACGACGCCCTGGTGCGGCTCGCCCAGCCGTGGTCGATGCGTCTGCCGCTGGTGGACTCCAACGGAAACTTCGGCTCCCCGGGCAATGACCCGGCCGCCGCGATGCGGTACACCGAGTGCAAGCTCAAGCCGCTGTCGATGGAGATGCTCCGGGACATCGACGAGGAGACCGTCGACTTCCAGGACAACTACGACGGCCGCAACCAGGAGCCGACGGTCCTCCCGGCCCGTATCCCGAACCTGCTGGTGAACGGCTCGGCGGGAATCGCGGTCGGCATGGCGACCAATATCCCGCCGCATAATCTGCGCGAGGTCGCGGCCGGCGCCCAGTGGGCGCTGGAGCACCCCGAGGCGAGCCACGAGGAGCTGCTCGACGCGCTGATCGAGCGCATCAAGGGCCCCGACTTCCCGACCGGCGCGCTGGTCGTGGGCCGCAAGGGCATCGAGGAGGCGTACCGCACCGGCCGCGGCTCCATCACCATGCGCGCCGTCGTCGAGGTCGAGGAGATCCAGAACCGCCAGTGCCTGGTGGTCACGGAGCTTCCGTACCAGGTCAACCCCGACAACCTCGCGCAGAAGATCGCCGACCTGGTGAAGGACGGCAAGATCGGCGGGATCGCCGACGTCCGCGACGAGACCTCGTCGCGGACCGGCCAGCGCCTGGTCATCGTCCTCAAGCGGGACGCGGTCGCGAAGGTGGTGCTGAACAACCTCTACAAGCACACCGACCTCCAGACGAACTTCGGCGCGAACATGCTGGCGCTGGTCGACGGAGTGCCGCGCACCCTGTCGCTGGACGCCTTCATCCGCCACTGGGTGCACCACCAGATCGAGGTCATCGTCCGGCGCACCAAGTTCCGGCTGCGCAAGGCGGAGGAGCGGGCGCACATCCTGCGCGGTCTCCTCAAGGCGCTGGACTCCATCGACGACGTCATCGCGCTGATCCGGCGCAGCGACACCGTCGAGATCGCCCGCGGCGGCCTGATGGAGCTGCTCTCCATCGACGAGATCCAGGCCAACGCCATCCTGGAGATGCAGCTCCGCCGGCTGGCCGCCCTGGAGCGGCAGAAGATCGTCGCGGAGCATGACGAGCTCCAGGCGAAGATCAACGAGTACAACGCGATCCTCGCCTCCCCGGAGAAGCAGCGCGGGATCGTCAGCGAAGAGCTGGCCGTGATCGTGGAGAAGTTCGGCGACGACCGGCGCTCCATGCTGGTGCCCTTCGACGGTGACATGTCCATCGAGGACCTGATCGCCGAGGAGGACATCGTCGTCACCATCTCGCGCGGCGGCTATGTGAAGCGCACGAAGACGGACGACTACCGCTCGCAGAAGCGCGGCGGCAAGGGCGTCCGGGGCACCAAGCTCAAGGAAGACGACATCGTCGACCACTTCTTCGTCTCCACCACCCACCACTGGCTGCTCTTCTTCACCAACAAGGGCCGGGTCTACCGGGCCAAGGCGTACGAGCTGCCGGACGCCGGGCGGGACGCGCGCGGACAGCATGTGGCCAATCTGCTGGCCTTCCAGCCGGATGAGCAGATTGCCGAGATCCTCGCCATCCGCGACTACGAGGCCGCGCCGTATCTGGTGCTCGCCACCAAGGGCGGTCTGGTCAAGAAGACCTCGCTGAAGGACTACGACTCGCCGCGGTCGGGCGGTGTCATCGCGATCAACCTCCGGGAGACCGAGGACGGCCGCGACGACGAGCTGATCGGCGCCGAGCTGGTGTCGGCCGAGGACGATCTGCTGCTCATCAGCAAGAAGGCCCAATCGATCCGATTCACCGCTACGGACGACGCGCTGCGCCCGATGGGGCGTGCGACATCCGGGGTCAAGGGGATGAGTTTCCGCGAAGGGGACGAGCTCCTGTCGATGAATGTCGTCCGGCCCGGTACGTTCGTGTTCACTGCTACCGACGGTGGGTACGCCAAGCGCACCGGTGTGGACGAGTACCGGGTCCAGGGTCGTGGCGGCCTCGGCATCAAGGCTGCCAAGATCGTGGAGGACCGCGGAACGCTCGTGGGTGCCCTGGTGGTCGAGGAGACGGACGAGATTCTCGCCATCACCCTCGGCGGCGGTGTGATTCGTACGCGAGTCAATGAAGTCAGGGAGACGGGCCGTGACACCATGGGCGTTCAACTGATCAACCTGGGCAAGCGGGATGCCGTGGTCGGCATCGCCCGCAATGCCGAGGCAGGGCGTGAGGCCGAAGAGGTCGAAGGGACCGACGAGGCCGCAGGGACCGACGAGGCCGACACCGGTGTGGCCGAGACGGCAGTCGAGGGCACGGAGCCCTCGGCCGGGGAGCACGAGGAGTAGAGCGTGAGTGGAGCCACGGGCGCCGGTTCGGCCGCTGGAGCGGCTGATACTGCCAAATCGAGCGGTGCCCGTGGCTCTGCCGCGGACTCCCAGGGGGATACGGTGACGGAGAGCCGGGGGTCCAACCCCCCGTACGAGATGTTCGGCGGCGAGCAGCCGGCCCGTAAGAAGGCCGCTCAGCCCTACCGCCCGCCCCAGGCCTATCAGACGCCCCAGGGCGCCGATGGGACCGAGTCGGGCATGCGCCTGCCCCGCACCGGGGCGCGGACGACCCCGCGCACCCGCAAGGCCCGGCTGCGGGTCGCGAAGGCCGACCCGTGGTCGGTCATGAAGGTCAGTTTCCTGCTCTCGATCGCGCTGGGCATCTGCACGGTGATCGCCGCCGCGGTGCTGTGGATGGTCATGGACGCCATGGGCGTCTTCTCCACGGTCGGCGGGACGATCAGCGAGGCCACCGGCTCGACGGAGAGCAATGGGTTCGACCTCCAGTCGTTCCTGTCGCTGCCGCGCGTGCTGATCTTCACCTCGGTCGTGGCCGTCATCGATGTGGTGCTCGCCACCGCGCTGGCGACGCTCGGGGCGTTCATCTACAACCTGTCCGCCGGTTTCGTGGGCGGTGTCGAGCTCACGCTGGCCGAGGACGAATAGCCGTCTCCCGGCTCCGCCGGGGAACGGATTTGGGAGCTGCGCCAGAGGTGCGCTAATCTTCAGAGGTCAGCGCAGAGCGCGGCGGGGCTATAGCTCAGTTGGTTAGAGCGCATCCCTGATAAGGATGAGGCCACAGGTTCAAATCCTGTTAGCCCCACAGCAGTGAATCGGCCCGTACGGAGTTCTTCGTACGGGCCGTTCGCATTCGGGTGCGCACTCGTCCGGGCCGGCCGTGGCGGAGGGGGGCTCAGGTCACCGATCGGTATCGGTCGGTGTGTATAGTCGGGCGGCAGAAGTCCTCATACGTCAAGGAAAGACGAGGTCGCGCGGTGAAGAAGCTTCTCCTGGTCGCACTGGCTGCCATCGGCGGGCTCCTCGTGTACCGCCAGATCCAGGCGGATCGCGCCGAGCAGGATCTGTGGACGGAGGCGACCGACTCCGTGCCCGCAGGTTCGGGTGTGTGAGACGCAGCAGTCTTGAGCGAAGCCCCGGCCGTCTGAGCGGCCGGGGCTTCGTGCTGTCCGCCTCCGCCGGGGCTTCTCCCCGGCTCTTCTCTTCTGCGAATCGGATGATCGCGTCTGCGAATCCGGTGCCCCGGCTCGGTGCGGGCGGCCCCGTCAGTTCTGGGAGAGGGCCCAGAAGCCGACCGTGAAGCAGATCAGCGCCAGCACCAGCACCGGGACCACGATCTTCGGGCCGGGACCCCGCCGCCGGTGCGACCGCCGCGCGGGCCGGGCCGGCGTCCCGGCGGGGCTCGCGGCGGGGCTCCGGGCGGTGTACGCGGCGGTGACGGCCGGCCGGGGCCCGGCCGCCGGGCCCGGGGGCAGCGGCGGCGGGGTGGCCGGCTGGGCCGGATGCGGCGGCGGGGTGGGCGGCTGCCGCGGTGGCGGCGGGACGGGGACCGCGAAGCGGCCCGTCGGTGCCGGCGGGTGCGGCGGCGGTGCGAAGGGTCCGGCGGAGGTGCGCACGGCGCCGGGGCTGCCCGGCACGGGTACGGGAGAGGGCGCGGGCGCGGTGGCGGGCGTCGGGGAGCCGGTGGCGGCGTCGGTGGGTCCGGTGGGTCCGGTGGCTCGGCCGGGGGCGTCCGCGGGCGGAGGCCCCGGGCGCTCGGGGTCGCGCGGGCTCTCCGGGCCCTCGGGTCCGAACCCCGGTGGCAGCGGACCCAGTTGGTCGAAGATCTCCACCGGTTCGTCGTCGGGGCCGGCCTCCGGAAGGACCTCCACGGCCGCGGCGAGCGCCTTGCGCGCCCCGGTGGCCGAGCGGAAGCGGGACTCCGGGTCGGGCTGGAGCAGACCGGCCAGTACCTGCCACAGCGGCTCCGGGACGCCCTGGGGCGCGCCCGGGGTCCCCTGGCTGGTGAAGTACTCCACCAGGGCCCTGGAGTCGGGTTTCCGGCCTTCGAGCAGATAGAGCGCGACCAGGCCGGCCGCGAAGAGATCGGCCGTGAAGTCCGGCTCGGCGCCCTCCATTTGCTCGGGCGCGAAGTAGCCGGGTGTCCCCACGACGTAGTTGGTCTCGGTCAGCCTCGGTTCGCCCTTGCGCATGGAGATCCCGAAGTCGGACAGCCGCAGATGGGGGCGGCCGGTGCCGGTGGCCTCCAGCAGGACGTTGGCCGGTTTGATGTCCCGGTGCACGACTCCCTCCGCGTGCACCGCGGCCAGCCCGGAGAGCAGCTGATCGAGCAGGGTGCACACATAGCGGGCCGGCAACGGGCCGTAGTCGCCGATCACATGGGCGAGGGAGCCGCCGCTCACCAGGTCCATCGTGAAGAGCACCTGGTCGTCGTCCGCGGCCCAGCTGGCCGGGGCGAGGACATGGGGGTGATCGATCCGCAGCGCCTGTTCCCGCACGAATCTGAGCAGGGTGTGCGCGTCGCTCTGCTGGAGCACCTTCGCCGCCACATAGCGGCGGCGCCGATGGTCCCAGGCACGCCAGACGGCGCCCACCCCGCCGCGCCCGATCGGGTCGACGAGCTCATACCGGCCGGCGAAGACCTCACCCATGGCGCTGCGTCCGCTCCCCGTTCCCTCGTGAGGCCGTGATCCGTTCCCGCCCGGCCTCGGTGGTCAGCTCTGGTGGGACTCGTAGTGCGCGACGGCGTCCGCGGTGCGCCCGGCCCCGTACACCCGGAGGAACTCTGCCAGTTCGGGATGGGTGGGGGCGAGCGAGTCGGCGGCGTCGATGATGTCGCCCGCGGCGGCCACGGAGCGCAGCAGCGACTGGATCTCCCGCACCACCCGGCGTACCGTCGGCGCGCCCGAGCTGTTGGTGGTCTGGCTGGCGGCGGTCAGCACGGAGCCCCCCTGGGACTTCTTGATCTCTTCCATCCGGTCGGTCGCCTCGGCGGCGCTGACACTGCCGTCGGAGACCAGCCCGGCCAGCTCCTGGAGCGCCTGGACCCGCTGGACCACGGCGGGGTTGCCGATCTTCGCGCGCTGGCCGCTCATGAGCTGGGAGAGCATGGGGGCCGACAGACCGAGCACAGCGGCGAGCCGCGCCTGGTTCAGCCCGAGGTCATCTATCAGCCGCCGGAAGAGCGCCCCCAGGGGCTCCCCGTACCAGCTCCGCTGGAGCTCCCTGGCTCTGGCGGTTGTCTCCTGCTGAGCGGCGTCCATGCGCGTCTCCCCATCGCTTCCCCAAGCGGGCTTCGCTGCTGCGAACCACGACGAGCATCTTACGGAGAGTGGTTGCGTATCGTCAGCCCCCACCGTTTTGCAGGATCACCGGGTGCACCCGGTACTCTGGTCTGCGGCGGGGACGAGGCGCTCGGTGTACTCGACTCTGTCACCCGTACGGGGCCTTAGCTCAGTTGGTAGAGCGCTGTCTTTGCATGGCAGATGTCAGGGGTTCGACTCCCCTAGGCTCCACGCGCGAGAGACCCCCTGACCTCGGTTCACCGAGGTCAGGGGGTCTCTCCATGTCCAGGGTGGTGAGAGGGGGCCGGCCGGCGGGGTTCTCCGTGCGGGGAGTGCGGTCGGGGAGGCCGGGTGTCCGGGGCGTTGGCGGTGTGGTGCGGTGCGGGCGGGGTGGGGGCCGTGCTGGTGGGGATGGTCTCAGTTGGAGAGGGTCTCCTTCGGTTCGAGGAGCCGCTGCTGGGAGATGAGATAGCCGAGCTCCGCCCGGCTGCGGCTGCCCAGGGCCTCCGAGACCTTCTTGATATGGGTGGAGACGGTGCGGGAACTCACCCCCAGCCGGGCCGCGATGGACTCGTCCGTGTGGCCGGTGACCACCATCCGGAGCATGGTCCGGCGCACCGCGTTGGTGAGCAGATCGGGCCGGTGCTGGCCGATGGCGATGGAGACGGGTATCGCCCGCTCCCACATGTGGTCGAAGGCCTTGGAGAGAAAGGCGATGGCGCCGGGGTGGCGGATGGCGAGGGCCGTGGTCTTCCGTTCCGGGATGCCGGGGATGAAGGCGATGGAGCGGTCACAGATGATGACCCGCTCGAACACCTCGTCCAGGGTGCTGACCTGAGCGCCCTCGGCCAGGACCCGTTCGATGTACGCCAGTGTCGGGCTGTGCGAGCGCACGCTGTGCTGGTAGAGAGTGCGCTGCTGGACGCCCCTGCGCACCAGGGCGAGATCCCGAGGCAGGGCCTCGGCCAGCAGATCGGGGGAGCGGCCACCCCCGGGCTGGGCCGTGAGTAATTCCTCCTTGCACGCCCCGACGGCCAGTCGTAGCGCCTCGCTGATCACGTCCACGCCCATTAAGGACTCGATCGGCAGTTCCACCTGCTGCCGGACTTTCCGATAGACACCCTCCGCCGCCAGAAAGGAGGAACGCAGCGCCGCGAGTGTGTTCTGGTGGCGCTCTATGTTGCGTTCCACCGGGCGGGCGAGTTCTGACTGGGCAATTTCCGGCGGGATGGGTACATAGGAATTCGCTGTTCCCGGAAGGGGGCGGAGAAGCCCGCAGATGAGCAGGCAATCGAGGACCTCGCCGGATATTGCGCCCGCTCTGAGCGCCTCATGGTACTGCTCTAGTCCCTGATTGCACAGGTGTACCCCGAAATATGAAGCTATGTCGGTCTCTTGGCACATTTGCGCCCCTTTCATGTTTTCGCGTTTCGTAATCATGATGCCAGGTGGACTCGTATCACTGTCGTGATCCGCGCAGGATTGACGAGTCGCTAGGCAGGCGACGGGACGATTACTTGCAATACTTTCTCGGTCGTGATCGATGTTGAAGTCGGGACCGGGCATTGCCATGTGTGGAAGTGGGACTGCTAAACGCGAAACCAGTCACATCGATGAGGTGTCGAAAATGTCTCGGATCGTCTACCCCGCCTATGCCCTTCTTCCCCTCTCCGCATCGACCGCGTACCAGCAGGTCATGGCCGTCTTCAGAGCCTCAGCCGGGTCATGCGCCGCGCCGGCCGGTCACACCGGCGCGCGGTACGACTCGGCCTGGGGCTGACCGCCCCCCTTCATCGCCCGGCCCGCATTCGGGAAGCGGGAGTGACCGCCCTGCGTGCATGGCTCATATGTATCGGTCGGGTCGATTGAAGGATTAATTGAATGGCGACCCTCTTCGCCGTCTCCGACGCTTCCGTCGTGCCCGCTGGTGCCCGCTTCCGGTGAATGGCGGCGAAGAGCGATCGTTCTGTCATCAGGCCGTGCACATACCGACCGGCTGGACGGCGATACACGCCGAGGACTCCAGGCACGGCTGCCTGGACTTTGTGGAACGCAGGCCCGTCCGAAAGGAAGCAGCGCGCTCATGCATTCGACGATTCCGGTGGCCGAACCGGCAGTTCTTCCGATCATGTTCGAGTCCGTGGTGGGGTTGGTGCCGGGGGCTGTGGCTGTGGAGTGTGCTGGGGTTGGTGTGTCTTATGGGGTGGTGAATGCGCGGGTGAATCGGCT